>JBCCHD010000012.1 GCA_039028935.1 Pseudomonadota bacterium
ACACCAATACGCTTCAGACGCTGTTCCTGCCGGTACAGCGGCAAGCCATCGGCATACTTACTGATGGCCACGTACGCCAGTGTGCCAGGTGAGGCATTGCTCTTGGGAATAGGCTGTGCCGGTCGCGGAGTTGTTTTGATCTTGCCTTCGCAGGATATACAGCGATACGTGCGGCGCACGTGTTTGAGCACGCGCACCTGTGCCGGGATCAAGTCGAGTTGCTCGCTGGCCTTCTCGCCGATTACTTCCAGTGGTGACTGACAGGCATCGCATGTGCAGTCTTCATCCTCAAGCTCGTGGACAACTTCAACACGCGGCAGGTCTGCCGGCAGCGGCTTACGGCCGCCTTTGGCTCGACGATAGGATGAGACCTGTTGCGAGGCGGGGTTATCAGCCGTGCTGTTAACACTTACGTCATCGCCATCATCTTCGGTGGCTACTGTCACTTCGGCTTCATTGAACACCAGCGCCATTTGATCGAGACTGAACCGCTCAGAACGTGTGCCAAAGTGTTGGTGACATGCGAGTTTGATTTGTTCTGGCAGCTGGTTGATGAACTGGTCTTTTTGTTCGTTCTTTTGCTGCAGCTGATGCACCAGCGACTTGAGCTCGTCGAGATTGTTCGGCAAGTTGTTGGTCGCCTTGTGCATGGCCTGTATTTTACCACGCCTCACGTTACAACACCGTATGGTGCGGTAAAAATGCATGACCTTGCATCAGTGTTAAGTCGTAACCGTCAAGCAGCCAGTTGATCTGTTGTACGTTCAGTTCGACTATGTCGAGGTTCAGCGTCAACGGCCATTTGAAGCGTGATTTTTCAAGGCGCTTCATCCACAACACAAAACCGTTTCCTTCCCACACTACCATCTTGACCAGCTTGCGATTGCGGCTGCAGAACACGAACAGTGACGAGTTAAACGGATCAAGATCCATCTCGCCCTCAACGATCGCCACCAGGCCATTGATCGCCTTACGCATGTCGACTGGCTCGCGATGCAAATAGATCGCGCCGGTGTCAGGTGACGGTCGAATCACGCCAGACGACTCGCAACCGTCATAATCTCTCGCAGCGACACCCCATCCAGATCACCGGTAAACTGAACACACACTCCGTTAGGCAGTGTTACACTGCAATCGGTGGAGGCAACCTTTGCTGGTACCTTGGCGACCGGCACGAATGCTGCCTTCGGCTTCTTCTCTGGCAAAAACCCACGGCGTGTTAACGCTGTCTTCCATTGGTAGAGGTCTTTGACCTTTAGCTTGTGAGTAGCGGCGTAGACGACCAGGGTATCAGCGCTTGCTTCAGCTGCATTAATATGGTCGAGCCAGTGTTGCTGGCGTTTGGTAATTGACTTCTTAGGCCTGGCCATCGATGAGCTCCTCGGTGTGAACAACAGCGAGAAGCATCGCATTGGAAAACTTAACTGGGAAGGACGCCCTTTATGTGGCGCTTACACTTCATGCCGGCTATCAATGTTGCGCCCCCGGTGGAATCAGTGATTTTCTAGACTTGTCGGGCTGGTGGGTATAAGGGACGGTACTGTAATCCCAGGACGGGGCCATGGTTACAAACATAGTCATGACAATCTATATGAATCACCAGCGATCTTCGCGCCGCACGCGCCGCCAGTCCCGCTCCATCGTTTTGGTGGGCCGATAGGCCATTCGACCAGCCACCAAGGACAAAATCTCGGACGCTGTGACCTGTAGACCTGAGCCATCGAGCACTTAGCTACCAGTCAACAAGACGCCGATCATCATTATCAATGGCGAAATGACGAAGAAGGTGGTGGTTCTATTCAGAGTTTTCCACCCATTCTGCATCGCTGTAGATAGTTGTGTGCTTTAGCTAGAAGATCCACACTTCGACTCCTCACACATCATCGCGTCATCACAGTTGTCGTTGATCCAGGTCGATGCCTCAGCCTCAGTGGCGTAAGGACCCTTACATCGATGAAAATCCGGCTGCAGCAATCCGCCATCATGAGTCGTACACAATTTGCTGCCTGCTCCACGTTTTCGTACTACCCACCAATTCTTCTCGTCCGGCATATTTATGGCTCCTGTTTCAGTTTAGTTGTAATGAGATCAAGGCCTCAATCGACACGGCCTCGGAGTTTAAGAGTCTTGTTACCGGAGGTTTTCAAGCACCTAGAGTGAAGGATGGCCGGCACCATCACACCCTATTTCTGAATTTTTACGAATGCCGCGGCAATCACTGCGGCTGCACCAATCACTGCTACTACTATGGAAGCTACTATGGCGTAGAAACGCTGGCGGGACTCTTTTCGAGCAAGGGCCTGGGCATGCAAGTCAATGGCCATCTTCATCATCCATTGCTTCTCGTCGCTGCTTAGCGGGGCACGCGATATACAGTCTCGATCGCGGCCTGAAAGCGCTTTGACCTGCGCACGCGTTAGCAGCTGCCCGTCATCGACATTGTATCGCTTTGGCTTGGCGCGCCGCATGAGCATACAAACGTTCTGCTTCTCCTCGTCATCATCGTCTTCGTCGTTCACGCGGAAGAACTCCGGATGCTCGTGGAACAATGCCTTCCAGCTATCTGCGGTGCGTGGCTTTACCTTGAGGCGGTCCTGAAAGTAGCCAAACGACACTTTGTAGTACCTATACGTGCTCAGCATCTGGATCCCGGCGAGAACGTCTGAAAGACGATCGTCGCCTTCAAGGTAAGGATTCTTTGTCGTCTTCTGAGAAGAGTCCATTCGCAATATCCACTGGTCCGGTTATTGTAGGAGTAATATGTCTTGTCGAATTCTTGTGTCGATTTCTATTACACTATTGGTACATAATTTAGTTGTATCGTACACTATTTGCGTCAGCAATCTTAAATCCTTTATTACCATATATTGCACAGTCTTGATATTATGAATCTAAGAAAGCTAGACTTCGCAGAGGAATTTGTGCAGCTAGTTGATGCCGCGTCAAGGCATCTTCGTTCATCGCTAGTAGAGTAACTCAACAAGTTGAGCCTTTTAGTAAATCAGGCAAACGTGTTGCTGTAATTAGACAGAAACAAGGATCGTTCGACGGCTCCATCCATAAAGTTTGTTGGCGAACAGATACCTAGAGCGGTCGAGGTCAGTCGACGTATAGAGGAGATGCACGGAAGTGGCCTGGTCGAAACCACTAGGGATATTGCTGACAGACGTGTGTGGCAAGTAGAGCTGACAAGCGGCGGTAGGAAAAAAGCGAATCGAGTAAGAAAAGTATTCCGAGACAAAGCCGCTGCATTGACAAAGCACACGAAAATGCCGAATCTCGTCTCTGGCATTGAAGCATTGAAGTCTCTACAGCACAAAGCGCTAGAAAGAAAAACCGTTAGAACAATCGAGTAGTACCGCGAAGAGATAACTCAGAAAGATAGAAAACAAATAACACTCAGACAGGGACGGGGTAGGCGGATGAAACTTAGCGTTCGACTTAGGGAAGTTTTTGATCCCATCGAGATTTCTTCATCTGAACTACCGGCCGACTTCCCAACGTTCGAACCCAAACAAGTTGAATCTATTCACATATATGACCGATCACAGGGTGATGCTTTCACACTGTCAGGGGTCGAATTCAACCAAGTTGATGCCAAAGAGGGAGAAATCCGTATCGGGTTCTTGGTGCCTCCAGTATCACCTAGATCTCCTAGCGAGTGGGGGCGTGGGCAGCCAGTTCTGCTAAAGATAGAAGGTCATCAAATCGTCTACGACGTATCTCATGTTGAATGGCGTTTACGTAACTCAGAACCGCTCATAGGAGAACTCGGAAAGACGGCAAAGGCCGGCAACAAAGCGCGAGTCAATATTAGGTCCCTACCGTTCGACGATTCAGGATTGTTCAATCCAAAAGTCAAGTTGAAACAACCTTTGCTCAACAGGCGTACTCACAGAGTAAGCGTCCAGTTGAGGGAAAAGTCGGGAAGATTGGTACTCATGGTGATGCCTTTGGTTGGTGAAGGCTGGGAGATTAAGGTTTCTGGAACAACACTCACTGGTTGGGAGTCTTTTAAGTCGAAGAAAGAGGCTCGTGAGAAAGATCACGGGGTCCCTCTGCTTCTTGGTCTGACAATCGGACACGAAAGATGGACCTATGGCATATGCCGGTTGCCTGGCCAGTCATCGAACGTGGAGGCTACGCAACAGTGGAACGAAAGAGTACTTAGTGGAATGACAGGTCGTTTCATAACAGAACACGGCAGGCCCTGGAACCCACTACCAAAACTGCCAGAACCGACCAGTACTACACGTCCGATAATTGTCAGTAATGGCGTGACAAGTAGCCGCCAATCGCTATTTTGGTTCGGTTTACGTTCCCAAACCACCAAGATCCGTTACGACTGGCGACTGGCGGAACATTCCACAAAGCCTGAGCCTTTGACGTTTGATTACAAGCCGCCCGACTGGAATGTAGGCGGTGGTTTGGAAACGTCACCGTTCGCGGGAGTAGACACGGTTTTCGCGGAAACGGTGGTGCGACATTCATTCGATGATGCTGACGGCGCGAAGAAAACACTCGAAATGAACTATGGGTCGCTAGGCGTAGAAAACACGGATGAAAAGTACGTTGAGTTCGATGGCATGGAGTTCGACTTTAGCGAAGTGTCTGGAGCTAAGGTCCGATGCGAGATTGATGGATGGGAAAAAACAAGGGTTTCAGGATGGTTGCTAAACTCTGACCTTACCGCGCCTGGCACTCGGGGTCGTTACTCCGCGGCTGGCGGCAGGGGTGAACGATTCTCAACATTGACATCCGGGGGTGACGAAGAGGCTCAAATTGTACGACCGAGCATACCGTCTATCGGTGTTCTAGAGGGGAGCGGCGACTCAGGTGCCGAACAAGAAGCATCGCTTGAAGGCGATTTTGCGCTGACGACAAGAAGCAGCAAAGGCGGAAACCAACTGGTACAGGCAGAGCTCCGTACAAAAATCAAGAACAAGGAGCTCCCGGCCGCTTTTTACTTCCAGCACAAGCCGTTCCTACTCACACTTATAAAGGGCCAGAAGCACGACCCAGAGGGCGGTAGCACTGTTGCAAGATGGCGGAATGACGACACTGACCAGCCGCAGTGGCGTTCGCCGTATCGCTCGGTTTCAATAGCGTTGCCGGCGCAGGCGATCGGTGAGGAGATGGAAAGGGGGAACCGCTTCTGGAAGGACGGTATCCCTTATATGAAGGAAGAGGCACCGATACACTTCCGCTTCTCCCCCAGCACCGAACTCGAGTTGAGACCCGATAGAGGGAAACAACGGTATAAACCGCTGCCGACCAATCTTCGGTGGGTCGTCGATGATGCGGATGTAATGTCGTTTCGCACCGAAATGGCCTACCCCGTTGCGGTCAAATTCGAGCGGGACGCACAGGAACTTCCTGATCTCCGACTACGAGAATCGAGTACGTTTTTCGGTTCAACGGTTCAGTTGCTGCCAGAGAACGCCTCTGATGTATTCGAGAGAACCCTTGAAGGCGAACTGCTCATAGATTGGGCAGCGACGAAAAATATAAAGGGCTACGACGAGTTCAGGGTCGCGGATGTGGCCAGCGCAGCTAACTTTAACGCCCGAATTTCACGACTTCACCTCACGAATCCACAAGGTCAAACAAAAGGCTTGAATCTGCGACAAGGGCTGTCGATGGAGATTCGGTCGCACGGCTTGAACAAAGGAATTGATGGCGCCACACCGCCTCTGATGTCTCCGCTTCCAGAAGATCAGGACGATCTTCGTCCGATTGAGAAACAAGAAATAGAGTCGTTCCTAATTGACACGCAGCCGGACGAAGGAACTGGCGATGAAGACAAGGAAACCAAAGCAACGCCAGACTGGGGTGACGAGAGTAACGGGGCTTTCCGCGGTGGAGTCCTGCATACAATTGAATTCAAATCCGAACTCCTGGCCGTACTAAGAAAACCGTCATCGACCCATGGATCGATTGACGAGCTGTCATTCTCGAACTTGGGTGCGTCGGGCAACGGAACCTTCGAATTCGATAACAAGAAAACCAAGTTCAGCGTTGAGGTACGCGATGGGCAGATAGCGAGATTGCTCAAGATCCGAATTGGCCGAATTGGGATTGTTTGGAATCGCGCGTATCACATAGTCGTCTACGAACGAACAGTAGTCCCGAGCGCCCAATTCGAGGATCAACAACGAGATCACGACCACTTGGGTCGCCCAGTGCTTCGAAAAACTGAGGAGTACATCGAACCGATCGATGTAACTCGACCTTTTGATAAGGAAAAGAGTAAGGATAAGAACAACTCGGTAGGTATCGACGGGTTTGAGGTAGTCTCACCACGAATTTACGTTGATAGCGCGTGGGGTACGGACCTGGATGGAGAGGGATACACGATTCCTCTCTGGGATGGAGGACGTAGCGAGAGGACAGAAGAAGAGCGAAAGGGGGGCTGGTACTACCCGAAGCCGAAACTGGCTTTCTACGGCTTAAACAGCACTGGCAGTACCTGCCGAAACACTTGTCGCAATCCAGACGAACTTGTTTTCTATACGAGCACAGTAGACACCTCCAGCAATCCGAGTGACTGGGATGCAAGGAAAGGAGTCGATGCCGCGGCAGGACTGTGCCTACTGGGTGTTATCACCCCGATACTGGAAGTCCCTGCGGAGGTGAATGACTTCATACAGAACCCGGCGACTGTGCGTCCGCGGCCAGATGCAATTAGGCGACCCGGATTTGACTTGTTGGTCGACGCCGATGGTGCAATAGACATTCAGAAGGGTCGGACGAATAAGCCTGTTTACGCGAAGCTTGATCTTATCTCGATGGCAAGGACTGCGGAATCCGGCGGACTATCGCGAAAGGACCTGTCGAAAATACAGGACATAGGTAACGTCGAGGCAAAACTTAAGGAAGTTCGGAACGCTGCGAACGCTGGCACACAGATTAGCAATGCAACCCGTCGGCTTCGGGAGTGGATTGACAACCTTCCCGAGAACGTTCTCCGATATCAATGCGAAGACCTCGAACGGAAGCTACTGGAGGAACTCGACAGTCTGGAGATTGCAGCGAAGCGGGAAATAATTGGCGTTTTCACAAACCTGAAAGACAACTTGCCCGTCATTCCTGACGAGGAGGAAGTGAAGGCGACTATCTGGGAGGACCTTGTCGGGCGGCATCTGACCGATGGATCGTTGTTGACGGAGTACGCCAAAGACGCGCTGAACTACATTGACTCAGAAATTCTTGTAAAGCCAGGCAATGAACTCGCCAATCTCGAAGGGGAGGCCCGTGAAACGCTATTTGGAAAGCTTCGCAGCGCTTGTGATGGCTACTCAAGCAGCCTGACCAGGGCAATCAGAAAGCTTAAGACCGGGATTTTGGAAGATCTGACATCCGCTTCAGCAGAGCTTTCAGGCGCATTAGATGATCTAGATGTATTTGCCAGCGAACTTCACGCCTTTTACGAGGAAGCAAAAGCAGGAAATGCCTGGGCAAACGAGAAGGCCAAGGAGGCGCGCCGATCTCTGAACAAAGCCGACCGTCTATTAGCAAGTAAGTCCGCCAATGGCTTTGAGTCGCTAATTGACCGCCTGCGGAAGTTTTTGGCGATGCTCGACAGCCTGTTGGCCGTAGCCGAGACCGTTAACGTTGAAGACCTGAAGAGTGTGCTTGACGGCGCTATTGGCGAAGGACTGAGCAATTTAAAAAGTACGCTGGAGTCAATAAAAAAAGCAATAGACGAAGTTCGCACGACGATAGAGGACAAAGCAAAGAGCGCTATTGAGGATATCGTCAGGAAACGATCGAATTTCGAAAAATTACTAAAGGACGAGCTTCAAGAAAAGAACGAATCCCGGCAAGCGATTGAGATGGTTCGGCAGGAGTTATCGGGAGCTGGAAACTCGATCATTGAAGACCTGCGAGTATTGGAAACGGAAAAACTAGGCGAGCTTAGAGAAGCTACCCACTCACTCGTTGTCAGCGTATATAAGGACGCCCGTGGTGCTCTTGATGTGTATGCGGCGTTTGGCGAGGCGGTTGAAAAAAATGGGGCCTTCTGGACCTCCGAGGTCGAAGAGTTTGCAACTGAGGCACGCAAGTTTATTCAAGAAAATGCGGCGAAACTATGCGACAACATTGAAGAACTAGAGGACGAAATCAATGACCGGTTGCGCGCTGCAGAAAAGAAGCTGAGAAGAAAGGCCGGCGATGCTGCTAAGGAACTATTTGACGAGGAAACAAGGGAAGCGTTGAAAGCGTTTGACAAGGAGACCAAGCAGCACATTAAGAAGATTAGGGAAGAGCTGGACAACAACGAAACAATAGGAAAAGTCGACTCAGCTATTAAGCTCGGAAAGGCTATTGGTGACTTGCCGAAGTTGCCTACACTTTCGTTTAACGTAGATAGAGCAGAATACGTTTTCGACGACATAAAAACGCAGCTCGAGACCTCGCAGTTCGCATCCAAATTTAAAGAGATTGACGCTGGCCTAAAAGAACTTGGCGTGAGCCTCCCCTCTATCGAGATTGGGGAGGAAATGATTCCACAACCCATTCGCGATCTCGATTTCAATAAGGTCATCGACAGCGTCGGTGGAATGGACTTCTCCAAGTTTTTAGAGAGATTTCGGCTTCCGGAACTTCGTTCTGATCAGTACAAGATCACCCACGACATCGACAAGGCCTCGCGCTCCGCCTGGGTCAAAGCAGAGATCAATCTTGAGGAGAAAAAGCGCCAAGAGCTGTTTGGCGAGGGCGGACTGACCGTATTTACTGAAAAAATGCACGCAAAGGCGCTCACGGAAGTGAGAGTCTTCGCCAACGGCGAGAAGAAAACTACCACAGACGGCGAGTACAAGGCGGATTGGGCTCTTAACTTCGGCGGCGCGGACCTTGTGATGTTCCGCGAGGTGACTGTTCGATACGACGGTAACAGTTTCGATTTTGACATTGATCCAAACAAGATCGAGTACCACCCATCATTCAAATTCATATCCGACCTCGCGCAAACGCTTGAGGAATCCCTACCACCTTGGCTGGAGCTTATTAAGGACGGACGAGGGCTGCCGATCGGCGCACGGGCCAAGATGGACCTAAAAATTGACAGCCCTCCCCCGCTCGGGCCCATAACACTTGGCCCGCTGCATCTGCTCGGCGGCCTGGAGATGAGACTGGCCAATCATGGCGAGTTTGTACTACAGACGGTGGCCGGTGTGGGCACAGAAGAAACACCCATCATGGTGTCAATTGGCTGGTTAGGTGGTGGTGCCTGGATCACTTGCCAGGCCACCCGAGCAGGTTCGGGAGAAATAACCTACCATGCAAACTTTGGTGTCGGACTGGGCGATACCAAAGCAATCAACCTAGCCAGCGTGGCGAGAGGCTCATATACCTACTTGCTTTACGCAAGCGCTATTTTCGATGACAAGACCGGCGGGCTTCTGCGTGCCGGACTAACGATTCAGGGATCCGCAAGAATACTCGGCATTGCCAATGCTTACGTCTTCCTCGGGTTGTCGGTAACTCATAAAGACGGTGGCGGCACAACAGGACAAGGGACACTTCGGGTCAAAATCAAGATGAGCAAGTTTTACACACTGCGCGTCAACAAAGGCGTCACGAATAACTTCTAGGAAGAGCGATCATGGCATACACGTTGGGATGGGCTGTTTCGGCCAACCAGTACAGTGACATAAAAAATGAAGATGGGACTCTTCTGGTGTCAATGAGCTGTGTAAGGCCGTTCGTGGAACAAACTAACGGGACCGACACGGTATCTGACACCATTGGAAAGATGCGATGGGATGGCCGCGGACCCAAACACGATTCACCTGACCTCCCTCCAACAGATCTTCAGTTCTTCTATCCGTGGTTGTGGATGAACGTTACGTGGGTGCTTTGGATTAAGAACGGGAGCACCTGGGAGGCTGGCCCTGAGCTAGAAATCGTTCCCGGAACGGCAGCATTGAAAGAAGAATGCGTCGATGCGGTAGAAGCGGCGATGAAAGAGGAAATTAAGGAGAAGGTAGAGAACTGCCCCTATCCGTTTTCCGGCGCATCCGATGACGCCTATGCAAAACGTGAAGACAGCTTGAAGAATGCGATTAGCCTGGTACATGGTTTGGGCCCGTTAAGCCAGCTGGTTCCACCGCTTTCCATGCACGTCTTTAAGCAGTCGGTGTTTCTATCGGTACCAGAAATCGACGCGGAAGATGAGGTTCTAGTTGTCGCTGTTCCACGATTCAACGCAGACGGTCATAGGTTCGACGCGGAAGAAGGAGGCGTTGTCGAGTCGATAGGCGACGACCTGTGCGCCGTGACCTACCCCGGGGCTGAAGATGGAGAAAATAGGCATGTCTTTTGTATAGAGCCTTTTCGAGCCGACAAGAACGCAACTTCAAAAGCCCCGTCGCTAAAGGCCAAAACCGCCGAAGACGCCGAGGCCTTAAAGGCACTTAATATTGGATTGCGCGAATTCGGCGACTGGATGTTACCAGCCAAGATCATGGGCGATGCGGTTCGTTCGAGACTAACAAACATTCGCTCTGGAGACACTAGTCCGCTCAGGGATCCCGCAAAGATAACGGACGAGGATGCTGAAAAACAGGAAACCAAGCGAAAGGCAGCAAAGAAGGCAAAGGAGAAACAAGCAAGATGGCTTGTTGCATGCAGAAAGGCCTGGAAAGATGGCTGGAGAATAATAGAGCAGCGCAACAGTGACAGCCACGTCAGCGCGTTCATGGCCGATGCGGCGATTACTTCCGAAATTGACGACATGGAAGCGGCGCTAAATTCCGAAGATGAAACCATGGATCATGTCGACGTAGACGTACTGACCACGATTGGCAACTGGAATGTTGAATCAGTGTACTCAGTAATCGCTGAGTTGCCAAGACTGGAGCTTACGGTTGAGTCCCGGCGATCACTGTTGGAGCTTAGCGTACGGTTCACCGGTAACGGATGGACAGTTGATAGCGATTGGACTTCTACGGATCAGGTGCCGCGTCCTTACGATCACGTAATCTATTCGGCTCTCACAGACGAGGAAACCGAGGAGTTAGTAGGCGATGGTTCGTCATTGTACAGTCTATTCGATCTAAAAGGGTGGAGTGCGGGCGACTCGGAGGCCCTGATCAAGTCGATTGAGGACGCGGATTCGAATGCCGTGAGACACACCTTTGCGAATACTAGAGAGCTTGTGAACGATGTGCAGCAAGCCTTACCTAAGACCGACCCGAGCGGACGAGTCGACGATAGAGATGGAACGGACGCTCTAGTTCGTGCGTTGGATAAATTCCGGGTGGATGATAGCAGGGACCACGTCGCCGTATCTCTACTGCTGAGCTCGTTGAACATGAAAGTGCAGAGCTATCTGCCCGAAAGGCAAAGCGCTCTAAGAGAGTCACTAAGTGCTCTACGGGAAACACTACTTTCTTATGTCGACATCCCGACTCAGACTCAGGTACGGCGCTTTGCCATCGGTAACATGGTTGATGATGGGGCGGGAAACGATCTTGAGAGGTTCCGATGGGTTCGAAACACTGTCGCCAAGACTGTTCCGACAAATAGTGCCGACGAAGGCAGTGATGACAAACCCTGGTACGTGAAGGCGCTCAGCGTTGATGAGGACGCTTTCGTTGAGGCTTACCGAGACGCGGATCCCGGCGATCGTCCCACGTTGGCCGCCGCAATCGGGGACAGAATAAAAGGTATTAATGGTCTATCGGACGAGGCAGTTGAACAGTCAACGGCAAAGGCGTTCCGTGAGTACTGCAGGGCGATACAGCGTGAACGACATACCGCAAAGAAGATCGTCGATGAAGGGCTGGACATTCCTATCTGGAGTATCGAGGACAACCAATCCGTGGAAGACCACAGCCTTCGCGGTGTCGCAATCGCTTTGCGTGCCGAGTTGGATGATCATGTCGAGCCAGCAAATTGGATTACCGATGCGGAGGTTGCGTTCGTCGAGAAGGGACAGAATGGGAATGCGTCAGATTCGAAGCGTTGGCTTCTCCTCGCAGAACCAAATGATGAAGCAGATACCGTCCATACTGCAATAGGATCAGCGACCGTCGCAGCATCTGAAAGTCAAGGTGAAGCAATAGTGGAGATACTCTTCACTGGGACGCCCGTATGCGCAGCGGCCGGCTTAGGGCAACGAGAAGCAGACAATGTTGAATACGTGAGGTCAACGCAAAAGGTGTCTGGTGAGGATATCGATCGTGACCAGACTGCCTGTCTCGACTACGTATGGACGGAAGAAACAGAAGACGGGGATGGGTACAACGGGGTTGGTGAATTGCCGCTACTGGGATTCGGCCTAATGTATCGCGACGGCCAGGCACTGGTAGACCATGCAGGGCTCGTTCTCACGCCCTCGGCAAGAGATGAGACGTTTCCGGCGCAGTTAAGGAAACCTGCTGATGTCGTCAAATTGAATCCTGAAGCGCGTCAGTACCTGTCCCATCGCCGACCGGACAGCCCTACTCTGATGATAAGCGATTCAACAGACGCCAAGCATTTCTACGGTGTTTCCAAGGAAACCAACATGTGGCGGACTCTGGAGGAACGCGGAGAGAATTCGGCCGCAATCGGGTTCATAGTCCCTCAAATAAGGAATGGCGAGGAGTCTGTCGCGGATCCTATGTACGAACAGCGCAGCGCCAGCACAGAGGCCACTTACAGGCTTCGACCGCCGCAAGCGCCCATGCCTTTCGTCGAACAATGGTTAAACACCGACGCCGTAGCGTGTGCCGCACGGAAAACCAACTACCTCAGCAATGACTTTTTCCAGACCAAAAGCAGAGAAGACATCTTGACCCTTCGAAGAGCGGCGCGAGAGACCTATGCGGACGTCGCAGATGCTCCAAATAAGCGGTGGAACGAGCTCAAGATGGCCTACGATCCGTCCATAGCCAGGTTTGGGCTTGAGGTTCAATGGTGGAAGAATGGAAAACCAATCGACAAGGACTTCTCGAAGGAGATTCCAAACAAGGGTATTGATAAGGATCTTACGCTCGCCACACCGGACGATGCCTCCGTATCTGTGGTTGTCAAATCGGCTGATCGAAACGAATTGCTTCCCGATCAGTCTTCCGGAATAACAGTACTGTGTGCGCCCGGCGTGTGCGTTGAACTCCGTGCCGTTAGCCTGGTCGATACGGCGTTTGTACAGAACAGGGATCCGTCCAATCGAAAGCCCGGGGCTCGACTTGATCGACGCTGTTTCGAAGGCGATTCGGAACACGAAGAATACAAAGGGTACTACGCGATCGCAGGTCTACCGTCCTACGTCGAATGCGGTCCCGCCGGGGATACTTTCCCCGGGCGACTGAGCGAACCAATTCTGGCCATTGATCCGCCAACCAATTTAGTTCCAAATCGATCAACTCTTCGGTTGAGGAGCGACGTAAACATCGACGCTTCTTGGTATTCCGCTCTTCATATTGAAAGGCACAACTGGCATTGGACGGGGCACCCGGTTGCTTTCCAGGGGACCGATGACAGCCTGCCCAAGAACATTCTGGCGTTCGCGGACGTTGGCTCGTACCGAGACACACGGTTGGTGGAACTGAAGAACAATTTTGACGAGGTCAATAACAATGCGTGGGAGGTAACGAAAGATCAGATCATCGATTCGCAACGGTACAGGGATGGCTCCAGACCCAGTGGGTACCTAGCCTACGCTGCGCGGCCCCTGCTACGTTTCCGTAGCCGTTTGAACAGCAAGGACGACAGGGTACTGGACGCCGAAAAGCAACGGCTAGCGATCGGCCGGGTCATAGGCGGAATTCGACCCAGAAATCGGCTGCCGGAACCAGTACACCGATTCAGCCTTCCGCTTTCCGAGTCGTACAGAGGATCAAGCGACAAGAGCAGTCTTCCGGAACGTACCGGCAACGGCTGCATGTTGGTCTTCGATGAAGAGATCATGAGAACCGACGACCAAGCCGCATACGGCGGCATTGGTGAGTACATAGATGTCGACTTGGTTGATGCGCGGCCCTTCGCACCTCGCCTAAAGGGGAAGGAAGGCGAAGACGTATATCTCAAGCAGATGGGCCCGAATCCGATATTTGCGGAGCAGCCCGATCGCGACA
Organism: Pseudomonadota bacterium; assembly: GCA_039028935.1. Classification (NCBI taxonomy): domain Bacteria; kingdom Pseudomonadati; phylum Pseudomonadota; species Pseudomonadota bacterium. The sequence goes on from JBCCHD010000012.1 coordinate 14,070, forward strand.
CGCTTGACAAAGTTGACATCGAGGCGGAGTTGCCGTTCGGCTTGACCTACGACCTGGGTCGAAATGCAAAGGTGAACCAGAGTTGTGTTGTATTGTTCCCAAGAGGTCTTGGCGGCAAGTGGGGTTTGGCAAAGGTTCGGACGCGACGTATCATATGGCCCGAGTACTTTGTGGAGTACGACAATAACCAAACGAAAGAGAAAAAGGAGTGGTTACGAAAGGAGGGACGCGACCTGGTACCGACTGATATGGCCGTCGATGTAGAAAGTAGCGCCACTGTTTCGGCGATAACGATTGACGAGCAGGCACTGACGCTGCCCAAACTCCCCAAAGGCGATCACCGGCTCACAATAACCTGGCACAAAGACCGATGGGGAAGCGCCCTTCCCCCACACTGGCGCCCTGCTGTCACCATATGGGAACGTGGACGTTCCGGTCGGTGGGAGAAAGGCGAGAATGCAACACCGTACGTTCAGCCAACAACCTGGTTGTTCCCAAAGCCCGACGAAGATGGCCGAAGCGATGATTCCACCAAAGGATTTACGGCGGCAACAATCGGTGATCAATTCGACATCGGTGTAAAGACAACCAATGGCTCCAAAGGGATTCGGATCAATCGACTCGAAGTGAGCGACTACACCGACCCGCAATGGATTTCATTCATCGGTACATTCGAAAACGAATCGCTTGGCGGCGCCATGGAATTCGAGCTGAAGTCTGGCATCGGAGAGCTTTTATTGCGTCAAAGTGACAAAGGCATCGACTTGATGCCTGTGGTACGAAACCGCGAGGAGCTATTCCAATCGAAGGGCGGTGAGCGCGTGCTCCGTACAACCTTTCATCTTCTACTAATGTTCGAACCAACCAACTCCGTTATGCATGACGACCAGCCCGAAGGACTGGGCAAGCATATCGGCACATTAGAGCCAGAAACAAGAGATAGAGAGGGAATCACGTTCAAGATCATTGATGGACAGATACCGAAAGAAGGACGTGGATTCTTGATTTCGTTCCAAGTGCCCAGTTCACTGAATGCAAGCGAGAAGAAACGGATTGAGGATGCCAATTCGTGGCAGGAGATTCTCGATGTTGTCTTTCCGCCTATCGATGAATCGAAGGGGCTCAATCAGATTGAGGCGCTGGCGAGACCGTTACCAGAGATTATTGGGCCAATCACGCTGTCATTAGAAGGAGTGGATACTGATAAGATAGCGGACAGTTCAAAGCAATCGGTGGCGTAAACGCCGCCACGAACGGCGATACTGCAATGGTCTTTTGTCGGCGACTTTTCGATACGCAAGCAAGGAAAAGCTAATGAAAAGAACTTTCGCTCATGAGTACTATACCTGACTAATGTTTCAGTAGTTCTCGATCAGGGTAAATCGGTATCTTCCTGATATACATTGCCTTACCGGTTTCTCACACCGATGCCGACATAAAACGACTTGCAACATTCTCGTCACTGACCGTCGAAACAGGTCACAAGGTAAGGTGCGGTGTTGCTCTGGTCATTGCCCTCCATTCCTCCCGTAAGCCTCCCCGTCGATGACAGAGTTCTGAACTAGAGTTTTCAAGCTTTTCCAGTTGCCGCCGGAACATCGCCGGCGGTATGTTTTCTAGTCTATCGTGCTGTCGTTTTTCGTTGTATTCGGTCATCCATTTGCACGTAATCTGGCGCACCTGGTAGAGTAATTCAAACACGTAGGCGTTCAAGACTTCGTGCCGATACGTATGGTTAAAGCGCTGGATTAACACGTTTTGGTTGGGCTTACCAGGTTGGATAAATCGAAGCTCAGTGCCGTTGTCATCGCACCAGTCCCTGAAGGCCTGAGCAATGTATTCAGGACCGTTGTCCACTCGTATCGCTCCCGGTTTACCGCGCACTCGACCAGGCGCTCCAGAGCACGTACGACCCGCTGAGCTATGATTGAGGTATCAATAACGATCTCCAGTACCTCTCTCACACCCTCGTCAAGGATGTTCAACGTACAGAAGCGACGCGAGGTCTGGTAAAACGTATCGATCATGAAACCCAGAGACCACTCTGCATTGACCTCGTATTTCACCAGCATCGGTTGCAGCACACGCTGCGGCAGACTTCGCTTCTTTCGGCGGGGCAGATTAAGACTCAACGCTTTGTACACGCGGTAAGTGCGTTTATGATTCCACTCATGGCCATCCAGGCGCAGTCGGTTGTGGCACTTCTAGAAGCCCCAGCGCGGGTGTTTCTCTATCTTCGTGTAAATTGCGTCGATTACGTCTTTGTCTCGGTCTTGCCAGTTCACAGGATGTCGGTACCAGCTCGAGCGACTCATTCTCATAGCGCGACTGGCCATCGCTTTTGACAGCTTGTGTTCCTCCACCAGATACTCTGCAGTATCCCGTTTCTCCAGTGGGCTCAGAGCTTTTTTTCGATGAAGTCCTTCAACGCGTGGTTCTCCAGCGCCAAGTCAGCATACATTAGGTTCAGTTTTGACAGCTTGGCCTCCGTTTCCCGGAGCTTGCGAAGATCGGAGGCTTGCATGCCTCCATATTTGGATTTCTTGTTGTAGTACGTCGCATCACTGATACCGTGGCGCCTGCAGATATCCTTCACCTTAGCGCCAGCATCCGCTTCCCTCAGGACCGATGCGATCTGTGACTTGACCTTACCCCTTACAAAAGCTGTAAATTATTTGAAGGTCTTCACTGGAACACCGCTGATCCTGTTACTTGCTTATTGGGCGGACCGTAAAGATCCCACGGATTACTGCCGTCATCCGGACTTGTGGCAAATATTCTTTGTGTTCTTCCGCTCAAGCTCGCATACATCTCAAACGCTGGGAACGGTTCTACCACGGAACCAGATTCTATCATCACCTCTATATTACCCTCAGCATTCCGCTTAACAGCCACTAAAATTTTCCAATTGATTTCAGGCGCACCGGCAAGGACGCACGGATTACCAGCACCGCCCTCGATCAAGAATGTGCACCCGCTTCCATTCGACAGATAGTTCTTAACTTTTAAATTACTTCTATTTGCTTCTTCATTGCACTCGACGTCACCATCTTCACAATCACATTCTATCGTTGCATCGCAGGTATGCCTTTGACTAGATAGGCTAAAGTCATTCAAAGATATTCTGACCTCTGTTCGCATTCGGGAACTAGCATTTGCCTGCTCGGAGAAAGACCGTTGATCCGTATGAAAGCAATCATTTAGTGGTGTTGGACCCGGAATCATTGTGGCTCCACCGCCTCCAGGCACCTGCCGTGTATAGCCTTGTATTTCCTTTGGTATAAAACTCGCAATCCACACTGTCAACATCGAGGTCTCCTGATTTAACAAGCATTCTGAGTGAGCCAAGGCCACATCGTTATTCTAATGCCCCCATGAACCTACGGCACATAAATTGTTGGGTCAAGTCATCAGTGCTCTCGATGTGGTGCATACGGCGTGGCTTCTGTGATGATCACAAATTGTAGTTTTAAACACTTTGTGAATACTCGACACCTGCGTAACGTAGTAATGGAATCTATTCTACGAGTCGCAACTAATGGTTATCTAGGTCTCGCCTTACATGGACGACTTGACTTGCATTCTTAAAGCTAACCCATGCTTTTGGTACATAGCAAAATTAGACTATTATTAGAAGAAATTGAATGAGTAGACAGTGCTATCGTCTTAAGCTAGCACGTCAAGAGCCTTATCGATATCGGTAATTAGATTAGTAGTTCGGGCGCTTTACGCCAAAAGTAGCGATCAGCGGCTGCGGGTAAACTTATGGACCGACAATGGACCATAGAGGAATAAGAAGAAGAGAAAACCACAGGAATCCTCCACGTTGCAAACACGCCTCAAAATATGAAGATTATTTGATCCGCAATAAAAGACCTTCCGGAAAACTATATGAAATTGATCATCGGTAAGCGCAAGCCAAGCCGTTCAAACTTTTTCAAATCTACCAGAATGATTCACTCAAGCGAAAATACTCATAGAACTATTGTTCATTGTAAACACCCGCCCCCCTTCGTAGCCTATTACTAGTGTCTGATAACGGACGAAATTCATGCAAACAAAATGTTCGATTCGAAAATGAATACTTGACAGTCTACGCATAGTGCCGCCGAGTACAGCATAGAAATTCATCCTGCTGCACGCCCGGCCAGGAACCTATTCTCGAAGCTTCCTCGCCCTATGGGAATTGTTGAGCAATTTGATAAAAAAGGCCTTCGAAACTGACATGTATTGCGACCGCTGCATGCAATTGTCAACGACAAAGCTCTAAACGTTATCGACAACTTTGACTTACTTAATGTCGAGGGTGATGATATCACCTACAATTAACTGACCAGATTAACTATGTCACTAAAAGATACCAAAATGGTCTAGTGGCTGCCGGAAAACTAAATGAGCGTTAGAGAATTTAACTTGGAAATAATGCCTGATCAGACGACATGGTAGGGAATCTGCGGGCCTCTGTATTTGTGGCGCCCGCAATACTTGGTCACAACGTGGTCACAACGCCAAATTCAAAAAAACACAAAAAGCTCTAACCGTATGTTTTTACTGGCGCCCCGACCACGATTCGAACGTGGGACCTTCCGCTTAGGAGGCGGACGCTCTATCCAGCTGAGCTACCGGGGCTATTCGTTGGTGACGTGCGCAAAGTTTACCCGAATACGAAAACAAACAGTACAACCCCAATTGAGTATCCGCCCACATCGCCAACACATAAAAAAGAGAACGCGTTGACTTAGTCAGCCGAGGCGTTTGCGCCAATCAGTTCATTCAGTACGCGTTTGTCACTCGCATACAAGACCCCTCTTTCATTCATATAAAGCGAGCCGTGTGGATTAAGGTCGAGCGCTTCCCCGTTGCGGTCGAGCGCGAAGGCGCCGATCTCATCGAACACACACCGCGTGGCGGCGTAATCCCATATCGCGCCGCCGCCTTGCTCGGGTTTTGGGTTTTTGACAAAGGCGGCTGGCGCGTTTTCCAGCACGTGGCAGGCGTTGAGCACCGCACCACCCTCCTCGACTAGGCGCGTAGGTCCATTCTGCGTCTCATTGATTCGCCACCGCTGTCGATTTCGAAAGGCGCCTGCGCCGCGAATGGCGTGATACAGCGTGTCGGAACACGGATCATATACCACGCCCAGAAGTGGCTCGCCCTCGCGCGACACCAACGCAATAGAGACCGCATAACCCGGACGGTTCTGCACAAACGGTAAGGTGCCATCCAACGGATCGACGCACCAAAAGCAGGATTTTGAAAAGCGACTGCCGTCATCGTCGGTCTCTTCGATCAGCATGCCTAGATCGTGCGTTGTCATTGCCGGCAAAAGGCACGACAAAATCAGGGACTGAGATTGTAAATCAACATCCGTGACAATTTGAGATGCCGCGCTAGCGCCCGCAGACTTGCTCTGAACCGAGACGTCACCGCCCACCCGCGACTCAATCAGACGTCCGCTCTGTGTCGCCGCGTCGATCGCAAGCTCGCACAGCGCAGTCAGCTCAGTGGCCGTGCACATCACAGGCTGTCAACCACGTCGCGAGCAATACGCTCGCTGTAGCCATTGATCTTCCAATGCCCAGGACTCCAGCCTTTGATAAACCGATGAAAGTCGGTCCACGCAACCGGATAAAGCGCGCGCCAGTCCTTTTCCAACGCGGACAAGTCGATATTCGTTCGCTGTGCATCAAGCGCGCTAGCCAAGCGCTCGAAGTACGTGTCCAGCAACCTAGATTCTAGCCGCTCGCAGTCCGCCTCATCGAGACAGCTGCCAACAAAGTACGCTAGGTCTTTCATGCCACAACCGCCTCCGACATATTGAAAATCGACTGCCGCAACCTGCGTGCCATCGCGTGTAAAACAAAAATTAGCCAATTTAGCGTCGCCATGTACGAACGTCTGAAACGGACTCTCAGTCAATCGACGATCAATTTCGACCGCCGCTTCCCGGAGCCGACGATCGTCTAAGGCATCGAGCTCATCCGGTCGCGTGGCCAAGTGCCAGTAAGTGCCTGTCGGCCAAAGTCGCTTCGGCACCTCGCCCAAGAACGTCGCGTGAAAATGGGCCAGCCAGGTGAGACACACGTCCATTTCGGCACCCGACACCGATCGTTTGATCGTGTCGTAGCCGGCGGCCGTCAGATCCTCAAGCACGATGTAGACCTCCTTGCCATGGGTCGCGACGGCTAAACACTGTGGTGCATAGCAATTCCAATCACAACGCGAACGCCAGTGTTGGTACCACGCCGCCTCGACTGCGTATGACCGCAATTTTCGGGTGTGCGACAACGAGGTATTCCAACCGCGTGGGTGTGAATCGCCAAGGGGCGGTCGAACATGCTTCACCACGACGGACGATCGGTCGGCCCCGGTGAGTCCATAGCGCACAATCGAGCCATACCCGCTCCACAGCGACTGCAGTGTAGACAATTCGACCATGTCCTGAGCACCGGTCGCGCTCAAGATCAGACGTGTGATGTGTTCATTCATAGGCATGACGCGACAGTATACTGGGCGTATCGCAAAATCGCTGAGAGTTGCCTTAAACAGTGGCCCTAGCGCTTGACGCTGACGGCACGACCCGTCGATGATCGATTCATCCGACCCGCGCTTGGCCGACTACTTCACAGTCTGATCGGGCAAAAACCTGTATAACACGGGTTTAACGTAATGCAATCCGTTAGATCGACACACATGGCCAAGTCTTCTTCTAATCCACTACCGGCACGCCGGCTGCCAGTACATAGCGCGATACCGAGTCTGGCGATGGTTGCGCTGTGGTGTACCACCGCGTGGCACGCCGCGACGCTGAGCAGTGTCGATGTGCTAAACGAAACCAGCGTGCTAGCCATCGACACAACGACACCAGAAGGCACCTCAAACGATCTGGCGATAACCGCTTCAGCCCCATCCGAGGCGCCGACGCCGACGCGTACAGAGAATGCACTCTATGCTGACGAGCCCGCACCGGCTGAACGGTCCACTGCCGCAACTCCCCGGACCGAGATCCTAGACGCACCCGATCAAACCGGTTCATTAACCGACGCGGTTGATCGGCAAAAAACAGACCCGCGCACAACCCGCCACGGGGAGCAGGATACCCGAACGGACAACTCGGATGTGTTGGGCGAGACCGGCAACCTCAGTAACGAAGACGACGCGAAGGATGCGAACAACGCAATCGACGTGAATGACGTGAAGGAAACGAGCGTCACACGCAACTCAAACGAAACGCGCGACACCACCGACACCACCGTAAACCGAGCCGATCGGCCCGACGAAGCGAAGGCCCTTGAACAAACCGCCTCGGATGTCGCGCACGATGACCCACCACCACTGGCGCGCGACGGCGAACCGGTATCGGACGTCGGGTCCGGGACGCTCGACGCGCCGCCCGCGGAACAGCCGATGCCCGTCGCCGAGGACGTTGATCTTAGCGACCCGGTTATTACTGACGCCACGGACGAAACCGACGCGACCACCGAGCCCGCCGATCTGGGCGTGGAACCGGAGGCGGAAGACACCGATATCAAACCGTCGCTGGTGATGCTGGGCGAGGAAGTGGCGCCCGGCACGTCGGCACGATTGTCCTGGTCCCCCGATCAACATTTTGACGGCATCAGTGTGCCGACACCGGTACTGGTGGTAAACGGCATCAACCCGGGCACTACATTGTGCTTAACAGCGGCCATTCACGGCGACGAACTAAACGGCATCGAAATTGTGCGGCGGATCATGTACGACTTAGATCCCGATACGCTCAACGGTACCGTGATCGGCGTACCGATTGTGAATTTGCAGGGCTTTCGCCGAAATTCGCGTTACCTGCCAGACCGGCGAGACTTGAATCGGTTTTTCCCCGGCAATGCCAACGGCAGTTCAGCCTCGCGGATGGCGCATTCGCTGTTTTCGCAAGTCATTATCCATTGCGATGCCCTTGTTGATATTCACACCGGCTCGTTCTTGCGCACCAACCTGCCCCAACTACGGGCGGACATGTCGGTACCCGAAGTCGCCGCGCTGACCGAAGGATTTGGTGCCACGGCGGTGCTGCACAGCGCCTCTACCGACGGTACGCTCAGACGCGCTGCGGTGCTCGCGGGTATCCCCACCGTTACGCTGGAAACTGGCGGCCCAAGTCGACTGCAAGAAAAGGAAATTGAGCACGGCACCAAAGGCATCCAAACATTGCTCACCAAACTCAAAATGACCCGTCGTGTTCGAGTGTGGGGCGACCCGGAACCGGTCTACTACAAATCCACCTGGATACGCGCGGACGACGGGGGCCTGCTGTTCTCCAGCGTCAAGCTCGGTCAGCGCGTGCGTGAAGGACAGGTGCTGGGCACCATCACCGATCCGATTACGAATGTGCGCAGCGAGCTCCGCTCGCCGCTAAGGGGACGAGTATTGGGCATGGCGCTCAATCAGGTTGTGCTGCCCGGTTTTGCGACCTTCCGGATTGGCATACCCAGCACAGAAGAGGAAGTGGCTGAAGCGCCTACCACGTCCCCACCACTCGAGGTCGACCCCGCGACACCCGCCGATCCCACGTTGGTACCCACCCCACCCGTATCACCCGATCCATTGCCACTGGAGGGGGATACGGAGGACGAACGCAGCTAACACGGTCCGTTTGCCCGACCGTCTGGCATTCGCCGGTCACAGCACTCGATGATGGGCGTGGCGCCGCTTAATGAGAGCCACATACTATGCGTTTGTCTTCGCCGCGTTAAACGTGAACGATTAACGGGCTAGTGCCGAGCGCTTGCGACTATCGGTGAAGCTCGCCTAACTTTGGGCGAAACCGCTAGTTCGTTTTTGGCACCGCCACTGTGCCTTCGCGACGCGGATCGGCCGCCCCTTGCAGGGCTTCGCTACCCACATAAATAACATGCAACCCAGAGTTTTCACCCTGACGCTCCTGCACGTTGTACCCGCGCGACGATAAGTCATCGGCAATCGATTGCCCCGGCTCCACCGTCACTTCCACGCGGACTTTCTCGCCGCGCGCGATAATGTTGGCATGATCGACCGCCTCTTGTGGCGATAACCCCCAATCCAACACGCCGATAATGGACTTCGATACGTACGCCGGAATGGAGTTGCCGCCGGGTGAACCGGTGATCATCAGCAGGTCACCCTGTGCATCGAAAATCATACTGGGCGACATTGAAGAGCGTGGCCGTCGGCCCGGCGTAATCGCGTTCGCCGGGCGCGGCTCACCCGGCACCACTTCGCGCGCGAAGTCGGTGAGTTCATTATTGAGCAAAAACCCCCCGGCCCAGCGAGAGGACCCAAAGGGCGCCTCGACGGTGGCGGTGAGCGACACCGCATTGCCCTGCGCATCGATGATCGACAGATGCGTTGTGCCCGCGGCTTCTTCGGTCGTATCCGAGCCCCACATTGAGAGCGTTGAACGCTGGTGCAAAACCTGCCCCGGATCGCCAGGTGTGGGCACCGCCCCAGGGGCAATGCGCTCGGTGGCACGATGCTTGAGGTAGTCGGGATTGAGCAGGTTGTCGATCGGGACATCGACCTCGTCCGGATCACCAAAATAGTGATCGCGATCGGCATAGGCCAGACGCTGGGCATCCACATAGGCGGCAACGCGGTCTGCCTGGCCCGTGGCGCCGCTGATCAGATGATCATAGAGTCCGGCAATCATAATTTGCGCCCCACCCGATGACGGGGGTGACGTGGTGCATATACTCAGTGTTCGAAAATCACCACAAATCACGGGGCGCTTCTTGGCTTCATACGCCTCGATATCGGCCACAGTGAGTGTGCCGGGATTGGGTTCTTCTTGCGCGGCCGCCGCCATGGCTTCAGCCAGCGGACCAGAATAAAAGGCGCTGATCCCTTCTTCGCCAATGCGCGTTAGCGTGTGCGCGTACTCCGGATTTTTTAATAGATGCCCCACTTCGAGGGGCTTACCGCCTGGAAAGAAGTAGGCCGCGGTGGGTGGATTTTCATCGAGTCGCCCAACCCGGGCAACGCGTGGCAAGAAGCCCGCCAGTCGAGGGGAAACATGAAAGCCGTCTTCGGCCAGCTTGATGGCGGGTTTAAAAAGATCCGCCCAAGGCAAACGGCCATGCTGATCGTGGGCACTTTTATAGAGCGCGATCGCACCCGGCACGCCAAAGGCTTTACCGCTTTGCCACGCTTCGAAAAAGTTCATGACTTCACCGTCTTTCATAAACATATCAACGGTGGCACCGGCGGGCGCCATTTCGCGGCCTTCATGAAAGGTCAATGCTTGCCCATCGCGTTCGTATACCAGCATAAAACCACCGCCGCCGATCCCCGAGCTTTGTGGTTCAACAAGGCCCAATACCGCGTGCGCCGCAATCGCCGCGTCCACAGCGTGTCCGCCTCGCTCGAGCATTTCTACCGCTGCTGCCGTCGCATGCGGATTGGCGGTCGCCGCCATGGCGCCCTTGGTCCAAGGCTCAGCGTCGGACACCGAAGCGGCCTCATTCGACGGTACCGCGGTGGGGGCGCAGGCAACGAGCATCAGTAACACAGGAAATATCGCGAATGGTTTCATCACATGGATTCCGAATAAGCAGTGGATAGGATGATGATCGCCTAAATATGCTCATATCGCCAGATTACGGACTAAACAAGTCCGCAAGTCGGTCGCTAACGAGTGTGATAGCGATAAATGGACTTGCTCGCATGACGGCCACAACCCGCCCAGCAACCACCCCGTTAAAAGGCCTGTTCAGCCAGGTGTATCGAGATATTTTGAATAACCGGGTGATCTTACCGAGTATGCCGCATGTGGCGTTACGTCTGCGGGCCGCCGTCAACCAACCCGACTTTTCCGCCGAAAAAGTCGCGCGCATTCTCGAAACGGACGCAGGCGCCTCCGCCTATCTCATCGCGATTGCCAACAGCGCACTCTATCGCGGGCGCGTACCGATCACCAAAGTCCAGACCGCGGTATCGCGGCTTGGCATGGCCTCGACACGGAATCTGGTCATGAGCTATGCCTTACGCGCCATGTTCACAACCCGATCTCGGTCACTCGCGAAACTGCTTCAGCAAACGTGGCGAACGTCCGCCCATCTCGCGGCCCTGTCATCGGTGATCGCTCAGCGCGTCGGCCATGAGCCAGACGAAGCGATGCTGGCGGGTCTACTGCAGGACATTGGCGCGCTCCCGTTGCTTCGCGGGTTGGATCAACGTAAGCAAGCGGTAACCGATCCCGAGCGCATTCTCGCCACGGTGGAATCGTTCACCGGCAAAACGGGTCCGGTGCTGCTGCGCCACTGGGGGTTTGAACCGACGCTGATCGATGCGGTTCGAAGCCGCAAGGACTGGCTGCGCGATCCCGCGCCGGAGGCAGACCTGGGCGATATTGTGCTGCTGGCGCGACTACATGCGGGTGTCGGTACGCCCGAGCAAGCCGAGCAGCCGCATATTAATGCGGTGCCGGCTTACGCAAAACTGTTCAATGAGGCACTCGGTCCCGACGAGAGTCTGGCAATCCTGCAGGAAGCCGAATCCGATGTGCGGGATATCATGTTAATTCTTGGCGTCTCATGAACTCCACTCCGGCGCTCATCTGGCCGCTGTCGCCCTAGCGGTCAACCGGATTGTGCTTATCGAGAAACTCGGAAATGCGTGAGAGCATGGCTAAACGCGTATCGCTGTCAGACAGCCAGTGATCCTCGCCCTTGAGTTTCACTATTTGTACCGCCTTTTTGTGCTTTCTAAGCGCCTTGTACATGCGGTCACTTTGATTGTAGCCGACGACGGTATCATCCGAGCCGTGCAACAGAAGAACCGGAGAGGTGAACTTCTCGGCGAAATTGGCAGGGGAAATCGCTTTGAGTTTCTCGCGCTCCTCCTTTGAATCGCCGATCAGTTTTTGCCAGTAGCTCACAACCCAATGGCGTCGACCACGGCGGATCTTGACGTCGCGCAGCATCATCGGTAGATCCGACACGCCCGCCACTGAGATGACACACCGATAAACATCCGGTGTAAACGCGCCGCCGGCCAACGCCGAGTACCCACCATAGGACGACCCCATGATGCACACGCGCTCAGGATCGGCGTAACCTGCCTCGATTGCTGCCTTAACCCCGTCAGTGACATCATCCTGCATGGCCCGACCCCACTCTCCCCGGCCGGCGTTTTGAAACGAATTGCCCGATCCGGAAGAGCCACGGAAATTGGGTTGTAAAATCAGGTAGCCACGCCGCGCAAAAAACTGCGCCCACCAATCAAACCGCATACTGTCGTACGCCGCCGGACCACCATGAGGCAGTACGAGCATCGGCAGATCGGCGCGCTCTTTAACATCAGGCGGCCACGTGATCACCGCTTGAATCGACAACCCATCTCTTGCTTTGTAGCGCACAACCTTAATTTCGCCGATATCATCGGTGTCGATTTCCGGGTATTGGGACGCAAACCGTCTGAGAGTGCGTGAGGTGGTATCCAGTAGCACATACGTGCTGGCCAGTTCGTTTCCACTCACACGATAAATCAGCTTGGTGTAGTCACTCGTCGCGGACACCGGGAACACGGAACTGGTGGGATACTCCGACTGCACCGCATCGTAAAAACTCTGCTGATGTTCATCGAAAAAGGCGTAACTGGGCAGCATGCCGGCGTACCGGATTGCCATTAGCTCGTCCGTCAGTCGCCCGGTGATTACACCATCAATCTCTTCATCCCCGCTCTCGTACAGCGGTCCTGTGATGCTACCGTCGTTCAGCGACAGCGAATACAGTGCGTCGCCGTCTCCATCTGCCCGACTGAATATCAACGCGTTGTTAACGACATCCGTGGCGCGGAAGGAAACCTGAGGCACATCAACGATCTCAGAGAACACCTTGTGCCAACTGCCCTCTCGCCACGCCATGACGCGGTGTTCTGTCTCACCTTCATGGTATTCCTCCTTGGCCAGCACGTTGCCGGAGGAATCGACAAACCAGTCTGTCGTGTGTTCGGTACCGCGCTTGTGTACGCGGCCTCGGCTACCGTTTAGGTCGACCCGCATAAGATGGAAATCCGGATTTCGATCGCCGACGTACGCCGGCATGTACACCGACTCCTCATCTGGATTTAAGCCAACAATGTAGCCCAAGCCACTCTGCGCCGGATACAGGTTTCGCGTGCCGCGTAATAGCGTGCGCATTTTTCCGCTGTCGATGTCATAGACAACAGCGCCACTATTTTCCCATTTGTTTCTGAACCCGAAGTAACGCGTTGTTTTGGATATGCGAAGAACAACATGCTTATTGGTAGCGAAAAAAACCGATCGTGCTTTGATTTTTTCTGCGTTTGCGCCACCCACGATCGACATGTCTGACGTTCTGGCGATCACGAAGTAGTCACCATCTTGTTGGCGCTGAATGTAGGCCAAATGTTCGCCATCCGGAGAGATCGTGACCGACCGAACAAACGGCAGCTGACCGTAGTGATCGGGGTTTGCCTCACCGGCAAACACACCCGTCGACAGGGCGCCGCAAAGTAGCGCGGTGAACAGGCCTATTGATCGATCCATGACTTCTCCAAAGTCGGTCGGTGCGAATCCCCTGGTAGGGCGTTGCGTTGAACAGCGCAACATCGGTATTGGCAACAGGCTACGCGGGTGCACTGTTTGCTGAACGCACTCCGCCCACTCCCAAGGCATATCACCATCGTACCATCCCCATGCGCATCAGCGATTCGGCGGATTATGCGTCTCAATAAAGCGCGATACGTGCTTCAGCATCGCCAGTCGCGTATCGTTGTTTGATAGCCAATGGTCTTCGTCTCGTAGTTTGACCAGCTCAACGGGTTTTTCGTGTTTTTTGAGGGCCTTGTACAGCCGGGCACTCTGGTTGGGTAAGACCACCGAATCGTCATCACCGTGCACCAGCAACACCGGCGCGGGAAAGGTGGGCGCTGACGAAACCGGCGAACTCGCGACCTGTAATGCGTGGTTATGCGCTAAGTCACCCAAGCGTCGATGCCATTCACGAAGCGCCAAACTGTGTTCACCAAACTGACGCTCGATGTCAAACAGTAAGCGTGGCAAGTCTGTAACGCCTGCGATGGACACGACACAACGATAGCGCTCGGGAGACGCGGTAGCGGCGGTGAGCGCCAGAAATCCGCCCAAGGAGGTCCCCACAATACAGATCCGCGTCTCGTCGGCATGGCCCGCGGCGATCATGGCGTCGACACCATCGGCAATATCATGCTGCACAGCGCGCGCCCACTCCCCGTAGCCAGCTTGGCGAAAGTCTTTGCCGCGTCCGGACGAGCCGCGATAATTCGGTTGAAACACCACATAGCCTTTTCGAGCGAAATACTGCGCCATCCAGTCAAACCGAACAAAATCGTAGAAGCCGTCCCCGCGGTGAGGCAAGACGATCATCGGCAGGTTTGATTTTCTATCCGTTTCGAGTGGCCACGTGACCACGGCTTCAATCGATAGGCCGTCGTGGGTCTTGAAGCGAACCACTTTGATGTCACCGATCAATTGGCGAGGAATGTCGGGATACTGCGACGCGATGACATCCAGCTCGCGCGTGCGTGTGTCGAGCAGTACGTAATCACCCGCCGCCTCATTGCCGCTAACGAGAAAAACCTGCTTGATCCCATCTTGGGACGCCGAAACCGGAACGACCGTGCTTTGCGGATAGGCCAACTGAACAGATTGATGGAATTGTTGATAGTGAGTGTCGATAAACTGATAGCTGGGCAGTAAGCCGCTGAACTGGATGCCATGGAGCTCTCGCCCCCGATCTTTAACTAGCAGTCGATCAATCTCGTCCCCTTTCGTATCAAACAACGGACCGTTGACCTCGCCATCGCTCAACGACAGCGCATACACTTCGTCACCTATTTCAGTATCGCGCGAAAAATAAAGTTGTGCGCCATCCGCCGATACGGCACCAAATGCCGCACTAGGCTGCTCCCCAACTTCTACATACACTTGCGACCAACCCGTGTCGCGCCGCACATGAAGGCTGTGTTCTTTGCGCTGCTCATCAAACTCTTCTTTAGCCAGAACACGGCCTTCCGCGTCGACGTACCAATCTATCGTGTGCTCGGTACCGCGCGCATGAATGGCCGCCGGCTGGCCATCCAACCCAGCTCGCAACAGATTAAAGCTTGGATTACGTTTACCGACATAAGCAGGAAAATACAGTTCACCTTTTGACGCGTTAACGCCTACGACGCGTCCTATGTCTGTTTGCGCGGGATACAGCTTTCGCCAATCTTTTAGCAGACTAATCTGCTCACCCGTTTGGATGTCCAAGACCGATAGCCCACTGTGTTCCCACTGATTGTATACGCGCGGTGAGCGAACCGTTTGGGATAGCGACACCACTACGTGCCGATTGGTCGCAAACAGCACATGGCGCGCTTTGGTTTTCCTGGCCTGAGCGCCACCGATGACGGACAAATCGGCGGTGCGCGCCACAACCAAATAGTCCGCATCGCCGTCACGCCGAATATAGGCAATGTGGCGGCCATCGGGGGAGACGGAAACGGAGCGCGCATACGGTAGCTGGCCGTAGTGCGCGGGATCGGCATTCTCGGCGGCGACCCGCCCGTCAAGGCACAAGACGATCACCAACCAAACCGCAAAGAGCGAAGGGCGTTTACTTGTCATCCGCGTACGCTTCGTAGCGAACTACTTTTACGACAATGTCTCATTCAAACCGCCAAACCGTGCAAATCGCTATCCGGCGCTGCGACTACCCGCATCGGACTTGCCCGTGGTGTCCTGTATACACCGATCGTCTAACTCACCAATTGCTCGCGACAACGCCGGGTGCCGCGACGTCTTCACAGTGGCGCGCGTCGTCGCACCGATCAAGCGATCCGATAATGCGGGCGCCACGACTGCGATAATTCTCGACGTACAATGACTCGACAGGCTGCCCCTCATGAAAGGCGGGTAGGTACTGTCCTCGCTGCACCGCCTCCATGATCGCCGGCACACAATGACGTGGTCGATTGCGCTCCTTCGCAAGCTCAATGATATCGTGGACCCCGCCCTCTTGATCGATACGCATGCCCAGCCACACCAACGAATCTCGGCCACACGATGTGGGCACGCGGCTCAATATCCAGGGTTTACCGAAATAGCCCAATACGGATTCCGAGGCATTACCCCGCACATACGACTGCGCGGAAATGTAGTCGTCGCCGTAAAATTTAACATTGTGATGATGATGAAGATAAAACGTCAAAATCGGATCGGTGTCGGTTTGTTTCACCTTGAATGAAAACTGGACGAAGGCACGAACAGCCTTACCGTCCACGCGCGCAGGGTCAAAGCGCGTAATTTTTAACGCGTTGTTGAGTACGCGATAATATTGCTTACTGTCAAGATCCCAATCGCACAGCCAATCGGCAATGCGACCGCGGGTGGTCACAATCATGCCGCAGAGTACGGTTCGATCTTCCGTGTCCTTGCGACGCGGTTTGGCCACGCGCTCAACCAGCGCGTCAATCCCTCCTCGAATCCTGGCGGGCTCAAACCGCGACCCGGTCGACGCGCTGTCTTCCGCCGACGTAGATACCGGTTCGGCGGAACTGGACGTTGATTCGGCCAGATCGGAGGTTGAGTCAGCGGCATGAGCAGGCCCAGCCATAGAGAGCATCAGCGTTACGATAGGGGCAAAAAAACGAAGCGGGCGCCGTGGCGTAATCAAAGCGTGTAATGACATGTGACGCGTGTTCCTAATCCGTGGATTTTTCAACAGCATAGCAAATCAAAGGCTCGCTGTATTGCGGCAGCGCCCAGCGACAGGCTCTTCTGCTCTGCCTGGCCGGCGCCGGTGGTCACCGCCTGGCGGATCGAACACGGTCACCCGTTTGGCCAACCCTACGGGGTTGACCCAGGGATTCTCGCCGTTGACGTACACAAAAGGCTCGCCCTAGCGGGCGAGCCCTCGTGATCACGTCTTGATCAATCGATTATTTGCGCGTGATCTTTTCCGCCCAATTGTCGGCGATCTGTTTGGCAGCGTCTTTGCCGCCAAAACCAAACGCCAATGCGGATGCCAGCGCGACACCACCGATGGTGAAGCCAAACGCCATATTCACAATGTGGTCCGCCAGGCCCATGGCCTTTAAACCCATCGCTAACACAAGCCCAAGAATCGCGATACGCGCCACATTGGCGATACCACCACTGCCCGCCGCGACGAGTTTTTCGTAAGCCAGACCACTTAGGAAGTTACCGATGATGAGAATGACACCACCAACCAACAGACCCCCACCGAATTCAAGCACTTTCGAAAACACGGTGGAGATCACATCGATGCCTAATACGTTTACGGCCGCTGTGGCGGCGGCGGTCATAGCAAAAAACAGAATGGCGCCACCAATTAATCGAGTCAGGGTGAACGTTTCGCTAAACAGCCCCTGCGCTCCGAGCTTTTGCGGTAGCGCATCCACATTCGCGCCTTGAAGCAAGCCATTGAGCATGTAAATCACGAATCGGGTGACGAAATACGTCACGAGCAAAATAATACCCGCGCCCACGATATTGGGCACCGCTGCCATCAGTTTTTCGATCATTGACGACGCAGGATCGGAGATCGCCGGAATATTCAGCACACCCAGCGCCGACACGAGAATGGGCAGCAATATGCCACCAAATACAAAGGCGGAACCGAAGTTTGAGATTTTGAGATCGTGATTCCCGGTACGCAGTGCAATCTGTTCATCCGCCTTACCAAGCGCAATGCCGACCAGTTCCGAAACAATCTTCGCGATCACCCACCCTGCGTAAGCAATCACACCCGCACCGATGATATTCGGCACGGCCGACAAGAACTCACTGACTAACGTCTGCAACGGCGCGAGCACGTCCGTCAACCCAAAGTGCTGCAGAACGGCCATGAGTACGAAAATGGTCAGCACCGCTTTGATGAGCGAGGCAATCGGCGAGGCGAGGTCGGTCAGCGAACCATCCGCGTTCGTGTGATGCAAAAAGCCCACCTGTTTAAGCATGCGGCTAAATATGCCAACGATAAATCGAACGATTATCAAACCGACAATGAGTATCGCCAGACCGATGAGTGCGTGACCGAGCGTGCTCGATGCAATGGGACCCAAATAATTCGTGAGGTTATTAAGCAAATCGTTCATGACATCCCCCTGTGTTGAAAACGACTGCCATGAAGCCTAGCAAGGGACTGTGTGATCAGACTGTTACAGAGTGTTGTTGATTGTTAACTTTCGTGATGGCTTGTCCACTAGATCCTACGGATAACAGCCCAAACGTGGCGACGGTTTGAGTTCGACGAGCGCGATCACGCGTCACCCGCTCATGTCATCCAGCCGCGCGGACTCGTGTTCAACCCGCTCATTCGCATCGAACCATTCCCATTCGAGGGTTTCGATACGCGATTTAAGCGCCGCGTGCTCTTTCAGCACTTGCGTTCGCTCATCACTACGCGCTGCGTCGGTATACAGCGATTCGTCCGCCAGCTGTGAATCTAAGGCGGTGAGAGCCACCTGTGATTGACTCAACTCACGCTCGATACGATTCACTGCATCCTGAAACGGCTTGAGGGCCCGCCGGCGTTCCGCCTGTTGTTGCCGTAGTGCTTTTTTATTTGGCGTAGCGGCCGGGGCACTCGATGATTCCACCTCCGTGTCGGCGGCCTGTTCACGCAGCCATTGCGGATAATCATCGAGGCTTTGGGTAAATCGCTCAACGCGACCATTGTCAACGATCAGCAATTCATCGCACACGCTGCGCAACAGGTGCCGATCGTGCGAAATCACGACCAGCGCGCCGGAATACTCGATTAACGCAATACTCAACGCTTGTCGCATGTCCAGATCAAGATGGTTGGTTGGTTCGTCGAGCAGCAGCAAGTTGGGCGCCTGCCGAATCATTAACGCCAACACAAGTCTTGCCTTCTCCCCACCTGAGAACGGCGCCACCGGCTCAAAAATACGCTCACCGCTAAAACCAAATCGACCTAAAAAATCGCGATGCACTTGCTCCTTATCGAGCGGTGCGACACGCGCGAGATGATCGTACGGACTGTCTTGAGGTCTAAGCAGGTCAAGTTGGTGTTGAGCGAAGTACCCAATGTGTGTGTCTTTACTGAGTGTGCGCTCACCGTTTAGCATGGTTGCGCCATTTGCGAGCGCTTTCACTAACGTCGATTTACCGGCGCCGTTCACCCCTAACAAGCCAATACGTTCGCCAGCCGACAGATTGAGCGTGATATCGGTGAGCACGGGCACGTCGTCATAACCGGCCGATGCGTCGGTCAACCCGAGCAAATGATGGGGCTGCTTTTTAGGCTCGGGAAAATGAAAACGAAACGGTGAATCAACATGCGCCGGCGCAATCTTCTCCATGCGCTCCAACATTTTGAGTCGACTTTGCGCTTGGCGAGCTTTAGAGGCTTTATAACGAAAGCGATCCACATAGCGCTGAATATGCGCGATCTCTTTTTGCTGACGCTCAAACAACGCTTGTTGCTGCGCCAGATGCTCCGCTCGCTGGGCTTCAAACTGGCTGTAATTGCCTGTGTACAGTCGAATGCTCTGATTTTCGATATGCGCAATGCGGGTGCAAATCTGATCCAGAAAATCGCGATCGTGGGACACCACCATGAGTATGCCCGGGTAGTGACTCAACCAGCGTTCGAGCCAAAGAATCGCCGGCAGGTCCAGGTGGTTCGTGGGTTCGTCGAGCAGCAAGATGTCCGAGCGGCACATTAATGCACGCGCCAAATTAAGGCGCATACGCCATCCACCCGAAAACGCACCCACCGACTGATTGAAGGTGTCCGATGCAAAACCAAGACCGTGTAACAGCCGGCTCGCGCGTGATTCGGCCGTATAGCCATCGATCGCATCCAGGCGTTCATGCAGCCTGTGCACGTCATCGCCCTGCTCTTCGGCCTTGACTAACGCGGCTTGCACCGCACGAAGTTCTGCATCGCCGTCCACCACGAACTGCACAGCGGATTCACTGCCGCTTGGACTCTCCTGCGCGACGTGCGCTATCACATCACGCGCATCGAGCCCCAGCGCACCGTCGTCCGCTTCCAGCTCGCCCAACAGCAACGAAAACAGTGACGACTTGCCGCACCCATTGGCGCCGATCACACCCAGTTTCTGTCCAGCATGGAGTTGAAACGTGGCGCGCTCGAACAATACTCGGCGACCCCGCCGCAGAGCGATGTTAGAAAGATTGATCATGTGGCGCCGATTATAGCGACAGATCGACGCCCGTTAGCGCGTCATTTCACGGGCGCGCCAAACGCGTTCTGACTGATCAGGTGCTCGATCGAGCAACTCACTCGTTGGTGCACACACGCCGACCGAGTCGACCACCCGTGGTCTTGACCACCGTGCATTTCTTTCCGTCGTTGGTTTCGGCCTTTGTCGCCGCCGTGTTTTCGGTGCTGGAGGTCGCGCAGCCGGTGAGGCTGAGCGCAGCAATAAGGATGACAGTTGCGAATTTCATGGCAGGGCTCCCTGTTGTTTTTGTCTCTTATTTATGACCAGGTCGACACGACAAGTTCCGATTAATTAGTAATTATTTCAGATAATTGTAGATATCCCATTTTTGTTGTTTACGCGCAACATTTTGTCTAAATTGAACCATTACCGCTCATCGATGACGAATTGTCGCCGTATTGGCAGACAGAGGCTTAGCCGGGTGCAATGCAAAAAACAGAAAAACCAGCCTCCTGCTTGGTCGTTCTCGCCGTCAATCAGGGGCATTGGCGTACTGGCGACTGGTGATTGAGGACACGCACAACGCGACCGCACAACGCACCAACGAAGGGCGTAACCGCCTTGCATATGAAAAACGGGACAGGATAGCTGTGGTTCACCCTCGTGAAGCAACCAAGCGCAGTATTAATTGAGCGTGCTGTGCGCCTAGCCGGCGCTTCTACCCTTTCAGGGCATTTTCCAGCGCGGCAATTTCGTTTTGCGACTCCTGCATGATAACCGGCAGCGTGTCGTTGGTGATGCCCAGTCGGGCGCACGATTCTAGTTCGCCGACATCCAGTTCACACGTTTCGTTTTTTTGCTCCGCGCGATTGGCCAATACCGTGGCTGCCACCACAACATCTTTGAGCGTAGCCTGCTCCGTGTGCACGTCCGAGTCGTGATTCCGCGTATCGATCGCCAAACGCACCGACTCAGGGATCTTCCAGTTTTCAAGCACCGACACACCAATAGCGGTGTGCCATTCCTCCATGATGTGCTCGACCGCTTCATCGGAGGCGTAGATCTCGGGATAGGCCTCGACACGGGTCAGCACATAGAGCTTGCCAATATCGTGCACGAGACCGACAAACATTGCCTCGTCGGCTCTGACCTTCTCAGCCCGGCCGGCTAACGAATACGAGAGTGCCGCCAATTTGACGCTGCGATTCCACAACCTGGAAAGATGCGGCTTGAGTTCCTCGATCTGTCGGCCATCCATTTGACTTTGCATCGCAAAGGACATTGCTGCAGTACGCACTTGATCATGACCCAACCGATTAATCGCCGTCTTGAGGTCGACAATTTCTCTGCCGGTAGTATTGACGGCCGCAGAGTTCGCCATCTTCAGCAATCGTGCGGCCAGAGCGGGTTCAGAACCCACCACTCGGGTAAGGGTATTCGGGGAACAATTCTCATCGTCGAGCACATTACGAATACGCATCGCGACACTAGGAAAAGAGGGTATATCGATCGGTTCTCGTGCATTGAGCGCCGAGGCCAAATCCGACACAAATCGGAAGTTGGCGTGTTCCAACGGCGTGCGCTCGTCGACTACAGGACTTTCCATGGCGCTGAATCCTTTTCTGTGGCTAAACAGGCTAGCCATCGCATCGGGCCCGCCCAGTATTACAAAGACAGAACGTCCAACCGATTGAATGCATCGGTGGCTCCTAAGGATTAGCGGCAGCGAAACAAAGACCTTGAGACGCATTGACCATAACGACGAGGGCCAGCCGACTGATCGACCGGCCCTGTGCGTGTGGTTGAGAAAAACCGGCACATGCCCGAGAGAGTCCGGTTTTTACGTAGGCACCTGGACGATGATAGCGCTCACGCTGCGCCGCGACAGGCTGTCTACCCAGCGGAGGTCAAGGCAGCGGGAGAAAAAAGCACGCCAAAGAGCTCACACCAGATAACGACGCTGTTGTACTTGCCGATATCCGTGCCTGACGGCACGGGGTAATTTTGATTGCCCACATTGCCCTTGAGTTTACCCAGTTTGATATAGCCCCCGTCGGTGACGTCCGAGGCGCTTGTCGGCGCGCCATGCTCGGCTAGATAAACGACCAGTGCCGGACCATTGGTGGTGCGGAAATTCTCAAAACGCACCAAATGGTCACCGCCTTCGAGTGCATACAACAGCGCGTCGCCGCTGCCTTTATGCACAGGGTCGGCATCAACAAACAGGCCTTTAGACAGCAAACGAGGGCCGCCCGCCGGCATGGCTTCATCGTTCATCTGATCGGGCGCGTTCGCCGCCTTGTCCATGATGTCGGGCATAATTTCTTGCTTCTGCTCATCGCTCATCGTAGCGACCTTGGCAATGAAGGCTTCATCAATGACCTCATCAATAAAAAGCGGTGAGACAAAAAACCACCCTGCCGCGGCTACGACCGCGAGGCCGATTACAATCAAAAGCTTTTTCATAGTGAATCCCCTTTCCTTAGCCCGACGAGTGCTGCTCTTGTAGCTTTCCGAGCTCCTCGGCGACCGCATTGCGGGATCGCGTACCCCGCGCAAGAAGTGAATAAAACGCCGGAACAATATACAACGTCATAAGCGCACTCAACAGTACGCCAAAGAACATCACAATGCCCAGGTTTTGTCGACTGACCGATCCAGCACCGGACGCGAGCATGAGCGGAATCGCGCCCACCGACGTCGAGATTGTGGTCATCAACACCGGGCGTAGTCGAATACGCGCGGCTTGGACAATGGAGGCTTGAAATTCCTCGCCGGTTTCGCGCACCTGATTGATGAATTCCACGATCAGAATGCCGTTTTTCGTCGCAATCCCAATCAAGATAATCATGCCAATCTGGCTAAAGATATTGAAAGGTGTATCGGTCAAATACAGACCGAGTAAGCCACCCGCTACCGCCAACGGTACCGCAATCATAATCACAATCGGGTGGACAAAACTTTCGAACTGCGCGGCCAACACCAAAAACACAACCAGTAAGGCAATGCCAAACGTGAAAAGCAGCCCGCCACTCGCCTCTTTATATTCAAGGGATTCCCCGCTGTAGTAGAGTTGCGCGGATGCGGGTAATTCCTCCCGCACGATCGTCTCAAAAAATTCGAGGGCGTCGGGCAGCGAGTATTCACCCACCAAACTGGCGCTGAGGGTCACCGAGCGCAGCCGGTTGAAATGATTTAATTGACTCGCCCCCGACCGCTCCTCAATCGTGACCAGATTGGACAGCGGAATCAACGCACCGGTTGTCGATGAACGAACGAAAATGTTCTGTAGATCGGTGACGGTTTCCCGCTGACTCGCCTCGGCCTGCATGATGATTTCGTATTCTTCACCGTCGACCACATACGTGGCCACCCGTTTTTCGGACATCATTGATTCGAGGGTTGAGCCGACCGCCTGCACCGACACGCCGAGCGACGCGGCACGCTGACGATTGACACGAACCGACACCTGCGGCTGGGTATCATCGAGATTCGATTGCACCCGCGCGAGTCCTTTATTGGCGGCGGCGCGCTCAAATAGCAGATCACGCCATTCGGCAAGTTCGTCGTAGCTAGTGCCGCCCACAACAACCTGTACGGGCTGACCACCACCACCGCGCGACAGACCAGAGCGCACGAAGCTAAACGCGCGCAATCCAGGAATCTTGTTCCACGCAGCCGTTAACTCGTTTTTGATACTGTCAGTCGTGATGGCCGGATCACGCTCAGGATTTAGGGTAACAACCACAATTGCCGTGTTATTGCCGCGGCCGCCGAATCCTGGAATTCGCAGTAGACCTCGCTGAATCAGGCCACTGTCAAAATGCTTGAGCATGGGCTGTTCCATCTGGTCGACAAAATCAGCCATGCGCGCAAAGCTGGAGCCCTCCGCAGCGCGAAAACTGGCAATAAAAATGCCTTGGTCTTCCTGCGGCGCGTATTCCTGATCGACGTGTGTGAACAAATACCAGCTGGCGCCGACCACCAAACCCATGGCAATTACGGCTAAGAACGGCACTTTGAGTGTCGACTGAAGGGTACGCGCATAAAAATTGGTCAGGGCGTCAAAGCCTCGATCGATGGTGCCGCTGATCGGCCCTTTTTTGCGCTCATGCTTAAAGACTTTTGAACTGAGCATGGGTGTCAGCGACAGCGCCAGCAACGTGGAAAAGATCATCGCCGCCGACACGGTCACCGCAAGCTCACCAAACAGCTGACCGATATTGTCATTGAGAAACAAAATGGGCGTAAATACGGCCACCAGCACGAGCGTCGTCGCAATCACCGCAAACCCCACCTGACGCGTGCCCTTGTAGGCGGCGAGTAACGGTGCTTCGCCCATTTCCATACGCCGGTGAATGTTCTCGACCACCACAATCGCGTCATCGACAACAAGCCCGATGCACAGCACCAGAGCCAGAAGCGTGATGAGATTGATGCTCATACCAAACGCCGACAGCGCCATGAACGACGCAACCAGACAAATCGGAATGGTCACCGCCGGGATCAGTGTCGCGCGAAACGAGCCCAAGAAAAACCACAATACGCCGCTTACCAACAGCGTCGTCGCGACAATTGTGAGCAACACCGCGCGAATAGCGGCACGGATATAGAGTGAGTCATCACTACTGGCAATGAGCTCCATATCGCTAGGCAAATCCGCATTCACCTCGACGATTGTGTCTTTGACCGCTTCCAGCACATCGACGGTATTGGCGGTGGACTGCTTGACGACGCCCAAGGCGACCGTGTTGGCGGCGTTGGCGCGAAATACGTTGCGAATATTCTCGGGGGCTAGCTGAACCCGGGCGATTTCACCCAGCCGCACAAGATAACCATCCTCGCCTCGTGTGATCACCAATCGTCGAAAATCGTCTTCGGTTGTGTAGTCACGCGCGAGGCGGACCTGGCGCTGCCGGTCACTCGACTCCAGCGTCCCGGCCGGCAACTCAATGTTCTCTCGTCGCAGTGCGTCTTCAACATCCTGCACGGTCAAATTGCGGGCCGCTAACGCGACTCGGTCAAGCCAAATGCGCATCGAGGGCCGACCCGATCCAAAAACGTCCATGCGGGACACACCCTCGATCACATTGAATCGATCAACCAAGTAGCGTTCGGCGTAATCGTTGAGCTCCATCGCCGTCATGGCGCCCTGACTGGTTAAACTCAAATACATGATCGGACGAGCATCTGAATCGCGTTTTGAAATCGATGGCAGATCCACTCCCTCGGGCAGCGCGCGCGATACGCGACTCACTCTGTCGCGCACATCGTTAGCGGCTTCGTCAAGATCCACATCCAGGCCAAATTCAATACTGATGCGGGACGAGCCGTCCTGACTGCGCGACGTCATCGTACTGATGCCTTCAATGCCGGCAATTTGCTTTTCGAGCAGTTGCGTAATTCGGGTCTCAACGATGTTCGCCGAGGCACCCGCATAATTTGTGTCCACAGAGATAACCGGCGGCACGATGTCCGGGTACTCGCGTGTCGTGAGCGATTGAAACGACAAAATACCGAAGGCGATGAGTAACAAGCTCAGTACGGTCGCAAACACCGGTCGTTTAACGGATGTGTCGGATAGCCACATAAATCAGCCCTCCGCTTGATCAACGACCGACACGGTCGCACCATCACGCAGCTTAACCAACCCCAGCACCACAATCCTGTCGCCCGATTCAAGCCCTTCCAGTATCTCGATGTAGCCACCGCTGCGCTGACCCGTTTTTACATCGCGGCGCGCGGCAGTGTTGTCGTTGACGACATAAACATAGGGGTCCGGATCGCCGGGCACAACCGACGCCTCAGGCACTGCCAATGACGTTCGCGCGGCGGTTTGCAGCTCGACGGTCATCAGCATGCCAGGTCGCAACCGGCCCTCCTCATTGGGAATGTCTGCACGCACGGTAACGGCGCGTGTGATTTCATCAATACGAGAATCGATACCGGCCACAATGCCCTCAAACGCGCGTGCGCGAAACGCGGGGCTTGACGCGATCACTGAATCGCCGACGTCGATCGCCTGCAGATAAAGCTCCGGCACACTGAAGTCCAGCTTGAGGCGTGACACATCGTCCAGAGTGGTGATCGCCGTGCCCGGCGACACCAATGTGCCTGGACTCACCTGGCGAAATCCCAACACGCCAGCGAACGGCGCTCGGATAACTCGATCTTTCAATCGGGCGACAATGGCCTCTAGCCGTGCATCCGCCCCGCTGGCTCGAGCGCGCAACTCGTCCACCTGCGAAGCCGCCACCGTGCCCTGGGCAGCCAATTCTTCCACCCGACGCAGCTGCCTTCGAGCATCTTCTAGGTCCGCTTTGGCTTCGGCAAGCTGGGCTGTTTGTTCATCGTTGGTCAATTCGACAAGAAGCTGTCCTTTGTCGACCGACTGACCGTCGACAAAATTAATGCTCGAAATTTTGTCGGTGACTTTAGCCGTGATGGTGACCGATTCGTTTGCACGCGTCGTACCGATCGCTTCGACCCGGTCTTGAAACGCCATCGACGTCACCGTGGCCAGCGTCACGGGCACGGCACGGGCCGGACCGCCTCTCGCTGCCGGCGGCCCCTCGGCCGTCGATGTCTCTTGCAACGACATCCAATAGGCGCCGGCGGCCAACGCCGTTATCAATATTAGGATCAGCAACTTTTTCATTCAGCGATTCTCGACAGCGGGCATACGAGCCCCAGTGATTTTGGTTACGGCACCCGATTACGACGCCGACCAAAGTCGGAGGGTAGCAAAGAGAAGTGGATGCCCGGTCAGATTACCCGATCACGTATAATAACCTGAAACGTCGATTGTTTCGTCACGAAATTGTGAGTTTAGTGTGAAGATCGAACGGCACTCACCCCGACTGAAATCGCTCGCGATGAGCGGCTATAATGAAGAGATTCCACGGAGAACGACGCAGTATGACCACCCGCTACAACCTCACGTCCGCCACATCTAAACGCCCGCACCGGTTGGCCGTGCTTATGCTGCTGTGCGGTTGGCTCGCTGGCTGTCTCGGCGTGCCCGATGATGTCACCGTGGTGGAAACGTTTGAGATTAACCGGTATCTCGGCACCTGGTATGAAATTGCCCGACTCGATCACCGATTCGAACGCGGACTATCACATGTGACGGCCAACTATTCGCTACGCGAGGATGGCGGCGTAACGGTGATCAATCGTGGGTTCAATACCGATAAACAGCAGTGGTCTGAAGCAACCGGAAAGGCGTTTATGGTCGCGGATCACAACATCGGACGACTCAAAGTGTCATTCTTTGGTCCGTTTTACGGCGCGTACAACATCGTCGCGCTGGATGCGCAACACGACACCTATTCGATGGTGGTCGGGCCTAACCGTAACTATTTATGGATTTTGTCCCGCACACCTCAACTTCCCAAACCCCAGCTCGATGCGCTCATCACGCGCGCTGAGGCGTTGGGTTTTAACACTCAAGAATTGATCTTTCCTGTTCAGACAGACCCGCCGCAATAAAACTAACGCAACCGACGTCGACGCCTCGACCGGGTCGCTACGGCCGTGACCATCAACAACGCGAGCGCCAGCGCGCCGACTGATCCGGATCCGCTAGACGGCGTCGACGAAACGGGCTCCGACACCGGTGCCGGCTGTGGCGCAGCCTGCAAGCGATCCGCTATGCCATCGCCGTTGGCGTCGCCAGTTTCGTCCTGATCGGCAACCGAGTCACCGTCAGAGTCGGTATCCTTATAATCCGGTTCGCCATCGCCATCGGTGTCAACGGGCATCACAGGCGTTCCCGATAGCCCCCCGGACACCGTTGGATCCACCACATCAAGTAGACCATCGAAGTCGCTGTCGCCCAGCGCAACTGTGTCGATCATCCCATCGTTGTTCGAATCAAGCTCGATGGGCGCGCCCGCTTCTTCGAGGTCGGACACCGAGTCATTGTCACTATCCGTATCCACAAAGTCCGGCATGCCGTCGTTATCCACATCGTCTGGTGACACCGTTGGATCAATCGAATCCATGAGACCGTCGCCGTTGGCATCAATCATCATGTCGATCTGGCCATTGGCGTCTGTATCGAGCCCGCCGTGTCCGCCTTCAATCAAATCCGACACTCCGTCGTTATCCGAATCGAGATCTAGGTAGTTAGGGATACCATCGCCATCGGTGTCCAGTTCGAATGCACCACCCATCGTTTCGATCGCGTTCGGAATACCGTCATTGTCCGCATCGAGATCGAGTCGATCGTTCACGCCGTCGCCATCAAAATCGGTGCCGATGGAAAACACGCCTGGCTGGCCGTCCACCACATCCGGCACACCATCGCCATCCAGATCAGACGCGTCATCAATCGCGCCGTCGCCATCGGCATCGAAGGCCAACAGACCGACCGTCAGCAAATCAAACTGCCCGTCATTATCGCTGTCGAGATCACGAAAATCGGGCTGATCGGCACCATCGGTGTTGTTCGGTGCGAGTGTTTCGTTACCGGCATCCACCCTACCGTCACCGTTAGAATCCGGCATACCGGCCTCAACGACATCACTAATGCCGTCGTTGTCGGAATCGAGGTCGAGGTAGTCTGGACGACCATCGCCATCGGTATCAGTGGGCACGACCGAGTCGTCGACACCGTCTCCATTGAGATCGGGACCACCGGTAACCGATACGTCAAAACGGTCGTCAATTCCGTCACCGTCACTGTCCGTGCCGGTACTGTCCGCCTCCACGCGGTCGGTAATGCCGTCTGAATCGCTGTCGGTGACCAGATGGTCAGGCAATCCATCGCGATTGGTATCGGCCGGCTGGGTCAGATCGTCTACCCCATCCGCGTTGGCATCGACTCCTCCGGTTTGATCCACATCAAACGCATCGTCGATGCCATCGCCATCGCTGTCCTGCCCTGTCAAAGAAGGCATCGCACCGGCTTCGATGGTGTCGGGAATACCGTCGTTGTCACTGTCTGGGTCAACATAGTCGGCGAGGCCATCACCGTCTGTATCGATCGGTTCGAACGCGTCATCGATACTGTTTGAGTTGACATCGACCCCGCCGGTTTCGTCGACGTCGACACCATCATCAATACCATCGCCGTCACCGTCCGCGCCCTGCAAAACTGTTAGCGTTGTGAATTCCAGAATATCCGGCAGACCGTCGTTGTCCGCATCATCATCAAGAAAATCAGGCGTACCATCACCGTCGGAGTCCACCGGGAATAGGCCGTTACCGCCCGACTCAAGCGCATCCAATATACCGTCGTTATCCGAATCCAGATCGAGTCGGTTGGGCAGTCCGTCACCATCCACGTCACCCGATGGTTCAGCGCTATCGAGAATGCCATCGTTGTCATCGTCGGTATCTGACACGTCGGGGATGCCGTCTCCATCGCTGTCGGTCGTATCAAACTGCGCCGCACCGCCATCGCGCCAGTCGGCCTCACCACCGGATTGAGAGTTGGCGCTTTGGCCATCAAGGAATCCGTCGTCCGCCTGGTTATTATTCGTCGCATTCAGCGACGGATTGACACTCGTCGTTCGATCAAACTGATCGAACGCGTCATCCAAGCCATCGCCATCGCTGTCTACAGTGGGGCTGGCGTCCACACCGAACGCTTCGGTTGTGTCATCAACTCCGTCCCCGTCTGCATCCAGGCTCAAGTAGTCTGGAATGCCGTCGTTGTTTGAATCAACCGGAAGTATGCCGACGCTTGATGCGATACCCGCGCTCAGATCGTCATCAAAGGCATCGTCGAGACCATCGGCGTCAACATCTGTCCCAGAGGGCGCCGCATAACCCTCAGAAGACTGAACTTCGATCAGATCAACGATGCCGTCACCGTCTGCATCGATATCGAGAAAATCCGGGTATCCATCCAAATCGGTGTCGCGTACTTCGGCCTCATCACGAATGCCATTGTTATTGACATCAGTGCCACCGGCATCCGCGTCAAATGCGTCGTCGAGACCGTCACTGTCGGTATCGATTCCGATCGCCTCGACAACCAGGCCAGATTCTATTGTATCGAGTACGCCGTCACCGTCTGCATCGACGTCCAGATAGTCTGGCAGACCGTCCTGGTCTGTATCGAAATCGCCTTCGATTACATCGGCGATGCCGTCCCCGTCCGCATCACGATCTCGTTGGTCGAGAATGCCGTCCGCGTCTGTGTCGCGCGACTGAGGACGGCTACCGGACTCTACGGTATCCGTAATGCCATCGTTATCGCTGTCCACATCCACGACGTCAGCGACACCATCTCCGTCAGTATCGACGGGTCGTATCGCATCATCAATGCCATCGCCATCGCTATCACTGCCATCGGTCATATTCACATCGTAGGCATCATCGATACCGTCATTGTCTTGATCGCTACCGAGCGAAACACCGTTTTCCAGCGCATCGGGTAAGCCATCGTTATCGCTATCGGTATCCAAATAGTCCGCAATCAAATCGCCATCCGAATCGATCGGCATCAGGCGATCCGCGCCCGCCTCAATGTGATCCGGTATGCCATCATCGTCGGCATCACCATCGCGGCGCACGATACGCGCCTCGCCTTCCATACCGTCGCCGATAGCACCCGTGAATCGGGCATTGACCACTTCCGTCAACGCAAATTGTTGTACGCGGGCCGCTGGAATGGTCACACGCCATGCACCCGACAGGGCATTCGTGGTCGTCAGATACGTTTCATCGGCCACCGTGACCGCCACCTCTTCGTTAAATGCATCAACGCTTGTGCCGCTAACGTCCACATCTCGCTCGTCTTCAATACCATCGATCACGTCGTCCACCGCAATCGGTTCGATCGACAATGACGGCACCGCTTCGGTAATAGTGACGTCAAACGTATCGGTGCCCTGATTACCTGCGCTATCGGCAATACGCACTTGCAATGTCGTGGTTCCAATCGCCAGATCTTGATCAGGCAGGCATGACCAGCCGTTGGCTTCCGGGTCGGCGATGACAACGGCTGTGCAGACGGTTGTCGCGCCGCTCAATACCGTCACCGCTGCGCCCGCATCGGCATCCGTAATGCCTGTGAGCAGTGGGCGCCGATCGTGGGTAGGCCCAACGTTATTGCCGGTCACGGCTGGCGCCTGCGTATCGATCGACACGGTGAAGGTGGCAACGGCCGTATCCAGATCCGTATCGGTCACGGTTGCTGAGTAAGTGTTAGTACCCTCCGCCAGCGCTCCCTCGGGGTTACAGGCCCAGGTATTCGGCGAACCGACAGCAATGGTCGCCTCGCAAATCGTGTCGCCTCCCGCATTGGTCACCGTGACGGTTTCGCCTGCCGCAACACTGGTTGTGCCTTGTAGCAAGGGTTGGGCGTTGTTGGTGAGCGCCACATCTTGCGCCGTAATCGACGGCAGCGTCGTATTAATACGCAGTTCGTCAACCGTCGAATCCGTCGCACTGAGCGGCCCGAGCACAACCATCGCCATCACGTCGTACACGCCGTCGGTTAAGGCGAGCGGCACCGATAACACCCAGGTACCATCGCCATTATCGACCAGACTGCCATCGCCCTCGGTGTAGACGGCGCCATCGAGCGCAACGGACAACACGGTATCCGAATCGTGGGTTCCCATAATGACCGGCATGTCCGAGGCAGCGGTTTGCGCAAACACAACTGGGGTTTGCAGCGCGCGAAAATCGACGTCGCCTGCACCGTCTGAGTTCGGCAATGTGTCCGGGCCGGCGGCGTTTGAAAAGAAACGCCCATTCACATCAAAGTAGGTATCGGTAAGCTCAATGTCGTCATCCAGCCCATTGATGCCCACATCGAGCGTATTGAGCGTGATCATGGCTTCCAGCGTATCGAGTTCGCCGTCATTATCCGCATCGGTGTCGGCATAGTCCGGTACGTCTGCGCCATCGGTGTTAACCGGCGTCAAACCCGCACCGTACGCGACATTGATGCCGTTCGCGGCCACATCGTATCCGCTAAAGTTGCCCTCATCGAAAAACGGGGCAACGTAGCCTGCCGTGGTTTGGGCTTCTATGTTGTCCGGAAGGCCATCGTTATCGCTATCGAGATCGAGGAAGTCAGCAATACCATCACTATCGCTCTGTACGTCGCCCTCGGTACTGTCCGCGATGCCGTCATTATCACTGTCAAGATCAATATAGTTTGGTACACCGTCGGCGTCAGTGTCGGTGGGCTCGAACGCATCGTCAATACCGTTGGCGTTCTGATCCGTTCCGCCAGTAATCACCGCATCGATCGCATCGTCGATGTCATTCCCATTCGCATCGCCGGTCGCTGCCGGCAAAGCCAGACTCATGTCCTCATTACTGTCGCCGATTCGGTCGTTGTCGGCGTCGGTTTCTCGATAATCCAGGTCACCGCCAATAGCCGCATCGTTGTCCGCGTCCGGCAGGTCGGCCGTCGGCACATTGATGTGTCCATTCACGTCGCCATAGTCGTCGGCAATCTCAGCGTCGTCATCCCAACCATTTCGGCCCACGTCGAGCACACCGAGGAATACGCCGGCTTCAAACGTATCGGAGATTGTGTCGTCATCGCTGTCGGTATCACGATAGTCGGGTTCGCCAACCGTGTCGGAGTTAACCGGGGTCAGTCCCTCGTCACCGGCAAACTCATAGTTATTGTCGAGCCCATCGCCATCGGTGTCATCGAGTGCGGGCGCAATATACGTCGCGCTCAACTGCGCTTCGACGTTATCGGGGATACCGTCGTTATCGCTATCAAGATCGTCACTGTCGGCAACACCGTCACCATCGAAGTCCACGTTACCAACCGCGTCAAAGTGATCGAACACGACGAGCGCATCGTCGCCCGTGAGCGGCACATGGATGGTCAGCGTAATGCCGGCAGCGATATCCGCGTCAGACACGTGCGCCTGCAGCGTATACACCGACGTATTGCCCAAGGTAGGGGCACTGCCGGTCAGCTCACCCAGTGGCGTGGTGCCTGCCATAAGGGTGATGCTGAAGTCGGCCAATTGCGTGAGGCCGAGGCTCGGGAATGACACGTCTAGCGTGAAATCGAACATGCCGGCAACCCAGTTGGTGGTATCGAGTACACCGGTTGCTTCACCAAACGTATCGCCCAAGCCCACGTCCGAGTTGGACGCAAACAGGTAGTCATCCCCTTCGGTCGCATTGACGCCAAGGGTTCCTGACGAGAAAAAGGACGGGTCGCGCCACACACTCGAGAACATCAGATCGCCGTCATCAAACGCAGTCGTGTCGACAATTGCCGTTTCGCGCGTATCCAGCAGTCCATCGTTGTCATCGTCGAGGTCATCGACGCCCGCAACCGAATCGTTGTCGAGGTCTTGAGGATCACGCCAATCGGGTTCGCCTCCCACATTGTCGCTATCTGGAAATGATGCGATGGGCGTGGCGCTATAGATGCCGTTAACGTCCATATAATCATCACTCGTCTCCATCGTATCGTCGAGCCCGTTGAGCCCCGGCACGAGAGCGCCAAGAACCAGCGACGCTTCGGTAGTGTCGCGAATACCGTCAGCGTCGCTGTCCAGATCTTGTGCATCGATCGCCGCATCGCCATCGATGTTACTGGGCACACTGATACCACCTGCATAGGCGGTATCGACACCGAAGCCATCAAACGTGTTGTCCGGCGCGAGATAGCCGGTGCTGGTCTGCGCCTCTATATTGTCCGGAATACCGTCATTGTCTGAGTCAAGATCGAGATGGTTGGGCACGCCGTCGCCGTCGACATCAAACGGCGACTCCACGGCCCCATCGTCATTGCCGATCCCGCTGTCACCATCGTCGTCATCAATGTAGACCTCATAGCCATCAGCATCCGCATCGGCAAACGGTGCAGAAGGCAGCTCGGCGGTATCGAGCATACCGTCGTTGTCGTCATCCAGATCCGCATCATCATGCACACCATCACCATCGGTATCTGGATTGATCGGCACAAATGCAACGGCGGGTGAACTGGTTGTTGACTGTCCGTCGTCGGTGACAGTGATTTCGATTAAACGGGTTTCGCCGTAAAGGTGAGCTGACGTGTTGCGAAACGACACGGACTGAATGAGCTGCTGATATTCCACCAGGGTGCCGTCGCCAGTAAAGGCAACAACCCAATGACTGTCGACCAGACCGCTCGTGTAGGCAAACACCGTTCCACCGATGTTCACGGTGCCCGAGGCTGCCGCTGAGCCTTCGACCAGCAGTTCATCGCCTGGAAACTGATTGCTGATTTCGAGTCGCGCTGAATTCAGCGGCGCGGCCACCGGTGCCGCCAGTGTAATCAGCGGATCAATGTCCACCACATCCACGTCGCCACCCCCCTCGTCGTAGGTCGCGGCAATAAAGTGCTGACCGGCGATTGTGCTGTTATTGCTGTCCAGATCAAGCGACAAGAACGCACTGGTGCTGGCGCTGTTGAACGCCAAATCGCCATCTCCATCGTGATAAAAATAACGAACGCCCGTGGCGCTCGCGGCTTGGTATTCCACTGTCCACGCAGAAACATTGTTCCAATCAAAGCGCACCAAGGAGGTCTGACCACCCGACTCATTCTGCGTGCCCCGCACCACCAGACTCGCGCCAACCACACCCGATTCCAAGTTGGTGGGTGTATCAAATGTATAGGACGTTAGCGATTGCAGAGCCGGTATTACGGCTTCGATTTGCAACGCCGGAAACGCACTCGCCGACCCATCGCCATCGATATCAGAGATAGTGAACTGTGGATTCCCGGTCGCCACCACCGCTTGACCTGTCCCGCTTTGGAAAATCTCCCAGCGGATGACCGCCTCACCACTGTTTACCTGCACCCAAAGGTCGTCTTCACTGGTACTGAACGACACGGCACCGGCACCGACTCCGCTCGTGTCATTGAACGACACGATCGTTGCCCGAACGTCGATCGACTCACCGCCGATCGTGCCCGCATTACTCCACAGCGCTGAGTCTCCGGCGGCAAACGGTAAGCTCAGCCCGCTCACATCGGGCTCGCCGCTTTGCATGCCATCCGATTCGCGGATCGGGTAGTCAATTGGGCTGATGACAAGCGGGGCGAGCACACCCTTCCAAGCGGGGGCCGTCAGCGCCTCGGTCTGCACAGTCCCGATTCGCGTTTCAAGCACCCAATCTCCACCGAGCTGCGCGGCGCCGGTCAGTGTCGTCGAGGCCGCCACATCCGCGTGGGTGAGCGTTGCCAGTTTCGATACCAGCGCCTGACCCGACGCGGACGCCGTGAGTTGACAGCCGTAGAGCAGAATATCGGCGTCCTCTGTTAGTGAGTACTGCCATTGACTGAGCGATGCGCCATACCCATCGAGCTGCTCGTACGAGAGTCGTGAGTTACCGATCAACAGTGCGCTCTCTACGGCGTGCGACACGATGTGCACGGCGCCATAACGCTGTTCGGTACGTGCCAAATAGTCGGTGATCTGGACCAGGCCGGGCCGTTGGTCATCGAGCCATAACACGTCCGTTTGTGGCATCCGCCGCCAATCCTCAAGCAGTGCATGCCGATCATTCACCTGCTTATCGATCACGATCAGCACCGGCGCAGCGAGTGGATGCCCACGATCGTGCACGGCATTAGGTGTCATCGCTAACGCCACGGTCGACGATACGAAAAATAAGCTCAGGAAGAAAAAGAGACTGGCTCGAATAAGCGTCCCTGGCAGTAAGTGAGTGCGTGTCATGTATCGATCCCCGATCGCTTACCGATCCAGGGTCGGATTGGACGACGGAGGCACGTACTGCCTGAGCGAATCGTTTCTCGCAATCCCGCGGTCTTAGGCCGAAACCCTTAGATCGGTAATTTTGCGCCACCACCTTTCGATGGCTTTGCCCAATAAACTGTATTCACTCACTTACGACGGGGGTTGTAACAAAGGTCGGGCAATGGAGTATGTGAAATTGTTCACAGACGTTCGTCGACAGCGAGAATATCGGTAGATACCCTTAAAAACGACGGGCAGTGGTTTAACTAAATACCGCTTTGCTGATCGATTGCATTCTCATTGAGCACACCCGCCTCATGGTCTTTGCGCCGAACGCGCACGATAGCTCGCATTAATCGACGCTTGCTCAGGCAGTCCGGTCGATGAACACACCGACGTTTGGCGCGCCGCTGGGCGATTGCGACCGCGGCTGTTGAGGCAGTGCAAACGACACCCATCTGATCGACGCGGGTTGCGACGCCTTGGGGGGGCGCGCATAATGGCGCGTTGTCGTTGCGTAGGCACGAAACCAACTTAATTTCTAATTTAGAATAATGTCAAAAAGCGTTGAAAATAAAGCGATTTATGCGGCAGCTTGTCCAGGTATTGAGCACGCACTGGTTGGCGACAGGCGCAGTGTTGATGTCACGGCTTTTCCTTCCGCTGCAGGGAAAGGTGGGTGGCTGGCGGCCGAAGCGTTGATCCGCAATTTAGCGTGCGATGCCCAGGCGAATGCGGTTACCACGAGTTCAGTCGGCGGAGGGCCTTTGATGGCACGCAACGATGAGGGACCGACCCTGAACAGGGGCATCGCCACCCCGGTCGGCCGCCCGGAAACGCAGCAGGC
The DNA here is from genome assembly GCA_039028935.1 of Pseudomonadota bacterium. Taxonomy (NCBI): domain Bacteria; kingdom Pseudomonadati; phylum Pseudomonadota; species Pseudomonadota bacterium. Next base: position 50,766 of record JBCCHD010000012.1, read on the forward strand.
GCCACTGAACCGTGAACCATCGCTCGAGGCGGGTTTAACGACCTCTACGCTGAACGTCGCCGAGCTGTCGAGACTGCCGCACAAAGATTGGACAGCGGTCGATACCGATGCCGACCGATCGACGTTCGCTATAACCCACTACACTGCACAGCTCACTCGCGTCATGATTAATGGCGTCTGGCACCGCGACGAACACGAGCGGGTCATCCACGGGCGAGCTGAACGCCAACACTGAATTTTAGACTACTCCGCCGACGCACAACGCCCTCGGCGCGAAGGACAAAGCGACCATGCCTCCCTCACCTGATCATCCCAAAAGCGATCGCGGCTACATCATCCCGATCGGCGGTGCCGAAGAAAAACTCCAAAATCCCGAGATCCTCGATCGTTTTGTTGATCTGTGCGGGGGACCAAGGGGCCGTATCGCCATTATCCCAACGGCCTCGCAGTTGGAAGACACCGGTAGCAACTATGAAAAGCTGTTTCATCGCCTTGGCATGCGGCACACCATGGTGCTGCCGCTGTTCGAGCGTGCTGATTGCCAAGACGAACGGTATCTTGAGTACATCAATCGTGCGGATGGCGTGTTCATGACCGGTGGCAATCAATTGCGTTTGTCCACCACGCTTGGCGGCACGCCGGTGGCGCAGGCAATTCGTCGACGCAACGCCGCTGGCATGCACGTTGCGGGCACCTCGGCAGGCGCTGCGTTTATGCCCGAGCATATGATCGCCGGCGGCAAAGAAGGCGCAACGCCCAGTCCAAATAAAGTAACCCTCGCGCCGGGTCTGGGCCTGACCAACAACTTCATCATCGACCAACACTTTCGGCAACGTGATCGCATCGGCCGACTGCTGACCGCGCTGGCCTACAATCCCTTTGCAATGGGCATCGGACTGGATGAAGACACCGCCGCTTTCATTCGACCCGGCGACGATCTGGAGGTCGTCGGATCCGGTGGCATTACGATTATTGATCCGACCAACCTCAGCCATTCGTCGATGGATCAGGCACGTGAAGATGACCCGGTTAGCCTCATCGACATAAAATTGCATATACTGGTGTCTGGCGGCCGCTTCGAAATCGACACACGCACAGCGCTCGCCGAATAAGAATTCGCTGCTCCCTGGGGTGAGCAAGGCTCCCTCTCGCGTTTTGCCGGCTGGTTTCAGGACGAATCTCAGTCGGTCTCGCCAACACGGCCGGCAGCGTTCGCCGCCAAGTGTCGCCAGGGGGACAAGAATGCGCATTGTTTCAACCAACGTTTATGTGGGTCCGAACACCTACGCCCATTTTCCGGTTATTCGCCACGTTTTGGATCTTGGCGAACTCGAAGAATGGCCCACCGGCCGGCTCGGCCCGGCCTTTGTCGAGCCGCTGCTCGAGGCCCTTCCCGGACTGCATGAACATGGCTGTTCGTATCGCGAACCCGGGGGCTTTGTTAGACGCTTGACCGAAGACGAAGGCACATGGCTCGGCCACGTCATGGAACACGTGGCGATTGAAATGCAAAACGTGGCAGGCATTGAAGTCACATTCGGCCGCACGCGTTCAATAGACGACGCACCGGGTCACTACAACATGGTGTTCGAATACACCGACGACCGGGTTGGCCGCGAAGCCAGCCGCCTCTCTCTCAATCTGCTTCATCATCTGCTGCCCGATAATCTCCGACCCGCTGACGCACCCGATCGCGATTGGGACTTTGCCAGTGAACGAGACAACTTCATTCGATATGCACAGCGGCGCGCCCTGGGCCCGAGTACCGCCTCGTTGGTCGCGGCGGCCGAGGCGCGCGGCATTCCCTGGCTGCGTCTCAACGATTACAGCCTCATACAATTTGGTCACGGCCGCTACCAAAAACGCATTCAGGCCACCTGCACCGGCAACACCAGCAACATTGCTGTCGAACTCGCCTCCGACAAGGAGGAAACCAACGTGATCTTGCGTGACCTTGGCCTGCCAGTGCCTCAGCAATATCTTGTTCGTACCGAAAGTCGCGCGCGACGGGCCGCGGAACGCATCGGCTATCCAGTGGTGGTCAAACCACTTAACGCCAATCATGGGCGCGGTGTGTCGATCAATCTCAGTACCGCTGACGAAGTCGGCGTGGCCTTCGCGAAGGCGCAGGAGCACAGCCGCTCGGTGCTCGTCGAGAGTTTTATTCAGGGACTGGATCATCGGTTGCTGGTGGTCAACGACGAACTCGTCGCGGCGGCCAAACGCATGCCCGGACATGTTCGGGGGGATGGCAAACACAGCATCGAACAACTGGTTGACATAGTTAACCAAGATCCCCGGCGCGGTGTCGGTCACGAAAAAGTGCTGACGCGACTAGAGTTTGATCATCAAGCCGAGCGCTTATTGGCCCAAGTTGGCTACACGCGTGACACCGTCCCCGCTGACGACGAAGTGGTGTTCCTACGATCAACCGCCAATCTATCAACAGGTGGAACGGCCATTGATGTAACCGATTCGGTCCATCCGGACATTCGCGAGATGGCTATACGCACCATCCGCGCCATCGGTCTTGATGTCGGTGGCGTCGACTTCCTTACGGACGACATTACCAAGTCGTACCGCGAAACCGGTGGCGCCATTTGCGAAGTCAACGCTGGACCTGGTTTTCGTATGCACGTCGCACCCAGCGAGGGCACTCCGCGCGACGTGGCGGGCCCGGTAATCGAAGGACTGTTTCCAAGCGGCTCACCCAGTCGCATTCCCATCGCGGCCGTCACAGGTACGAACGGCAAAACCACAACGTCTCGCATGCTGGCCCACATTCTCAAGCTGAGCGGCATGACTGTTGGTCTGACTTCCACTGATGGTGTGTATATCGACGGAAAACTCTCGGTACCGGGTGACATGACCGGTCCTATTTCTTCGCGCATGGTACTACGCGACCCCGCCGTCGACGCGGCGGTGCTCGAATGCGCACGCGGCGGCATGCTGCGAGGCGGCCTGGGTTTCTCAGAATGCAATGTGGCCACGTGCCTGAATGTCGCCGCCGACCATCTCGGCCTCCGCGGCATCAATACGCTCGAGCAACTGGCTGAAATTAAACGCGTACCGGTGGAAATTGCTAAAGACGCCGTTGTTCTTAATGCGGATGATCCACATTGCCTCAAGATGGCCGACTACACCGACGCGAAAAAAGTATGCTACGTCACGATGAATGCATCGCATCCTCTGGTGAAACAACACATCCAGGCTGGCGGTCAAGCGTTTGTGCTGGAACAGGCAATGCAGGGACATATGATCACCATTTACGATGGTGACACGCACATCCCGTTGCTGTGGACGCACCTGATCCCGGCCACCGTCGAAGGAAAAGCCATGCACAATGTGCAAAACGCCATGGTCGCTGCGGCGCTCGCTTACAATATGGACATCAATCTGACCAATATTCAGCAGGGTCTTCGCACCTTTGACACCTCTTTCTTCCAGGCCCCAGGCCGCATGAACATTTACGATGAACATGCGTTCAAGGTAATTCTGGATTACGCGCACAACCCAGCCGCCGTCAACGCCATCTGCGACTTGGTGTCTCGCTTTGAGATCAAGGGCATCAAACGCGTTGTGCTGGCCGCACCCGGGGATCGTCGCGACCAGGATATCGAAGAAATCGCGCGTCTAGCGGCGCCGCACTTCGACCAATTTATCTGTCGACGCGATGACAATCTACGCGGTCGTGATCGCGACGCGGTACCGTTGATGCTCAAGCGCACCTTACTCGACTGCGGCGTAGACGAGGATCGCATTCAGATGGTGCCTGATGAAGTCGAAGCCACCCAAGCCGGACTGGAATCCTGCCAGCCCAATGATCTGCTTTTGATATTGGGCGACAATATTCAGCGCACGTGGAAGCAGATTATTTATTTTGACAGTGATCACGACACCGGCACGCGCGACGCCAGCGCGCCGATCACCGTCGCGGCGCTGCCCAATGACTTGGGATTCGACCTCAACACGGAGGTGGAGGTCATTCAAGACGAGCGTGGTGTGCGACTTGCGCGCGAAGCCGGTGACTAACCGGTGCCGCACACGGCCATCGTTGTGCGAATGCATTGACGCGTTCGGCACACTAGCGACCCTTACGTCACAAGGCATTTCATGGAAAAACTGGACGCTCGACGCCTGACTGGCATCAACGTAATCTGGCAACATCCGGGCGCGGTAGTGGATGTTCGGTTGGATCCAAACGACGACGCGGACGCGGTCGCCGATCAATGGGCGATCCAGGCGCGCCGCTTTCTCGACGCCCTCGGCTGGTCCCATCCGGTGTGCAGTCATCGCCTACATTCCGGCGTTGCTCTGGCGCTGGCCGCCCCGATGGATGCGCTGTACAGTGCGGTCGAAGCGGCCGAATGGGTGTTTGGCGAAGTTGCCTTTTCACTCACGGGAATGCGTCCGGTTATCTATGATGAGAATGATGAGGCGGTGCCGCATCGCGAATTCGACGAGATGGTGTCGCACGTTAAGCGGGCGATCGCCGATGAGTGCAATCCCGCACTTCAACGTGTGCTCACGACACAGCCCGTCAACGCGACCGTGCTCATCGACGATGATGAAATATCGGTCGGCCTGGGGCGCTACGCAACAACTTGGCCTGTTGATGCCCTGCCCGAGACGATCGATTGGTCTTCAGCGCGCCGTATCCCGGTTGGCTTGGTCACCGGCACCAACGGCAAAACAACGACGGTGCGATTAACTCAGCGGATGCTGCGTGCGGCCGGCAATCGTGTCGGCATCAGCTCAACCGACTGGATTGGCGTGGATGACACGATCATTGATCGGGGCGATTATTCCGGTCCGGGCGGCGCACGCGCCGTATTGCGTCAGAATATAGACACCGCGGTGCTCGAAACAGCGCGCGGTGGCTTACTGCGTCGCGGCCTCGGCATGCCGCGGGCCGACGCCTCGCTGATCACGAACATTGCCGAAGATCACCTGGGCGATTTTGGCTCCGAGAATTTAGACGAACTGCTCGATTTGAAGTGGATTGTCACGCGCGCGCTCGACACGCAATCCGTTGCGATCTTAAACGCGGATGACCCGCTGTTGGTTGCCAAAGCCTCCGAACTGTCGGTGCCGCTATGCTGGTTCGGGCTCGAGCCAGATGCCGACCCCATACGCGCGCACATCGCCAATGCGCAACCGGTGGTGACGGTGAAGGACAACGTATTCTGCCGTTTCGACGGCAACACGTGGCGAACCTTGTGCGCCATTGACGAAGCACCCATAACCGTTGGAGGCAGCGCGCGTCACAACGTCGCCAATAGTCTGGCTGCCATAGCCCTTGCCCATTTTTTAGGGGCCGACGACGAGTCCATTGTGAGCGGCTTGCAGAGTATGCAACCTAATGACAACCCGGGTCGCTGCAATTTCTTTTCGGTCAACGGCGTCGATGTGTTGCTGGATTTTGCCCATAATCCCAGTGCGATGCAGGCTATTTTTGACATTGCGCGTAGTCACCCTGCCCAGCGACGGTTGCTGTGTTTCGGGCAAGCTGGCGACCGCACGGACGATTCGATTCGGGAGCTAGCACAACTCGCTTGGGCCATTGGACTTGACCATGTCTGCGTTTCTGAACTCGGCGACTACCGTCGAGGCCGTGCGCCGCAGGAAGTGTTTCACTTACTGAAGGAAGGACTCCTGTCCGCCGGAGCGCAAGAACATCAAATTTCGCACCACGAACGCGAACGTGAGTCGCTGGATCATGCCCTTCATCTGGCGCACGAGGGCGACCTTATTATCATGATTGCGCTGGGCGAAGCACGCGCCCTGCTTGAGTGGCTAAATAGCTATCCCTCGGCGTCGATCGCTTGACGGGCTATCCGCCGCCACTCGTTATCCAGGCGTAACGGGAACCCAACCTAAACGCCCTACTCTACAACGGACAGCAGGCTCGAAAATTAGGATCGCGATTCGTCGTCGCAGGACGCACGAATGTTCTCAACGTCGGTACGCTCAATCAGTTTGCGCAACGTCTGAGATTGTTCACCGACCTTCTTGACGCTGGAGAACTGCCGCGACTGAATGGCCTGCATGATAAGCGCGTTCACGTTTTGGTCGTAGTGGCCGACGTCTTTGTAGTAATCCAACTCGGTGACGATGGACGCGTCAGCTTGAAGGTCAAGGAGTTGAATATTCGCCTCGGTTTCCACTCGCTTGGCAAACGCTTCACGCAACCGCATGAAATGGTCGATACCGCCCAATTGCTCGATACGCTTATAGCGGATAATGGAATACGGCGAGTAAAACAGCACAAACTCCGTATCCGGATTTGAGCGTGCAAGCGCCACGATATCGTCCAAGTGGGCATCGAATACATCGGTTCGAAAGGTATACCCGCGATTCGCTAAGAACCCAGATTGACTCACAATCGTATCGAAGTGCTCAAGCACCGGCTGACAGCCAGTACTGCGATCCCAGGTGTTAAGACCGTTAATATCGGACGACTCAAGCGGAAAAGACAGACCGAAAACACTCGATGCCAAGGTTCTGGCACTATGTAGGGTGGTTTGTAAACTCATGGTATAGCGCAGTAACTGAAGCCCCCCTGCATAGAGGTGATGGGGATAGGCGCCGGTTTCTTGCGAAAACTCACCATAACGCTCATTAAACCGGCCAAGGTCAATGCCCCACACGACGCTCTGAATTTGGTCAGCACCGGCGGTAGAAAGTGCTTGCTCAAGAACAAAGAGCTGTTCGTAGGCGGTGGATCCGTTAATCGACAGTTTGAGCGCATGGCCGCCCAACAAACGATCCATGTTGTTAACACGAAAATTCGCCGTCATCGAACTTCCAATCAGCAGGCGCGTCGCGTTCTGCGTATAGTGCCGGGTCAAGCCCGGCACCTGATATCGCTGCTGCTCGCTAAAGAGAGGACTTAATCGCGTTTGCTGGCGATATATTTGAAGCGGATCGACCACCCAATTAAAGACGTGGACCAACGCACCCAAAAAGGTCAGATAAACTAATACTCGAAGAGGGAAAGAAGCAGCCATAATCAGAATTGGAAGTACAAAAATTCGCTTTCTTTGTTCAGCGAAACGAAACTAATCAGCAACGCCGCGGCGACCAGCCAAGCGGTGCGAGGATTAAAGCCAAGGAAGCCAACGCCCGCTTTCATGCGCGCCGCGATGTCATGAGAATTGGGCATAAAGACAAATGGGATGACCAACACGATGCTCATCCATTGATTCCAGAATATTTGTCCGCCGCCGGCGACTGCTCGAATATTCAGCGCACTCAGTACGTCAGAGACGAAGGGTGAAATATTTGCAAACACACCTGGCAATGTCGCGCCATGAAAGCCAAACATGCCTTTCAAGATATTCACGGCTGACGAGAAGTCAGCGGCACGGAAAAACACCCATCCAATAATCACGGCCAGCAACGTCACACTCCATGCCAGCACCTTTCCAACGCGTGTCGAATGGCTGAGATCATGGCCCAACACGTTTTGACGAAATTGCCGCCAGCTATGATTAATCAGCAAATACAGACCGTGTAAACCACCCCAGACGACAAAGGTCCAACCCGCACCATGCCAAAGACCACCGAGCAGCATGGTGATACTCAGATTGAGGCTACGGCGGGTCGGTCCTTTGCGATTGCCGCCCAACGGGATATACAAATAGTCCCGCAAAAAGGCGCTCAGTGTCATATGCCATCGTCGCCAAAACTCGATGATGTTTAGCGACTTGTAGGGCGAATTGAAATTGATCGGCAGCATAATACCGAATAGCAACGCGATACCCATCGCCATATCAGAATAGCCGCTAAAATCGAAATACAATTGCAGCGTGTAGCCCAGCGCCGCTGCCCAGCCGGTAAAGAAGTCGATAACCGATCCTTGGGCCGCTTTCTCAAATAGCGGTGTACTAATCGACCCCACCGAGTCCGCGAGCACCACTTTTTTAAACAACCCAATGCCGAAATAGGTAAGCCCTAGCGACACGTGAGTTGGCCACTCAAGCAGCCGCTTGTGATCGGCAAACTGCGGCATCATTTCTTTATGATGAACAATCGGACCCGCAATCAGCTGTGGAAAGAATGACACGAAGAGCGAGTAATTGAGAAGCTTCTGCTGGCCGACCAATCCTCGATGCGTATCTACTAAGAAAGCGATTTGCTGAAAGGTAAAAAATGAAATGGCCAGCGGTAATACCACGTGTTCAAGATTAAACGACGCGCCGAACAGTAAGTTGACGTTATCCACGAAGAAGTTTGCGTATTTAAAATACCCGAGGAGCGCCAGATTAAAGACTACTCCCGTCGCCAGCAGGCTCTTGGTCGCTTGGCCGCTGGCAGCACGACGAACCATGAGGCCAGAAATCGTAAAATTAACGCTGATCGATAGACCCAGCAAAAGCAAGTAAACCGGATTCCACCATCCATAGAAAAACGCGGAACAGACCAGCAGCCAAAGATTGGTCATACGCGCGTTGCCGGTACGACTCGCCAGATAAAAACCGGCCAAGACTACGGGCAAAAAGACGAAAATAAAAACGTACGAATTAAAGAGCACGCGTCAACCTCAAGCGCTTCTATTCACGGTCAATCTTGGCGCAACGATGCCGCACTGACATCAACCGGCGCACCGATGGTTAACGACTCCACTGCCGCAACCGTCGCGATGCTCGTGGCCATCAGACACTCGTACGTCACGCATGGCTCTCCGGACTTAAGGCCATCGATCCAGGCGCGCAGCATCGCTTGCTGCCCTTTATCCTGACTACCCAGCTTTTCATTGATGGTCTTCCTATCGGCAAAGTACAGCTCGGCTTCCTTAAAATCTCGGATAATGGCTGACCGGCCACCACCATGCACCTCCACGTACTCTTTCGGTAGCGCCGGCGAGCCGTCAGCGGTGTACACAATGTTGGCAATACTGCCATTCGCCAGGGACAGCGACACCGTCAGATTGTCATTGAGGAGCGCTGATTTATTGGCTTTTGCGGTGGCAAAGGCATGCACCGACGTCACATTCGACTCGCAAAGGGCCGAGGCAAGATCAATAAAATGACAACCCTCACCAATCATCCTGCCGCCTCCGACGACCGGGTCTTGAATCCAATGATCGCCTGGAATCGATCCGGCGTTGACGCGTATCGTGACAACCCGTGGCGCGTTGACCGTCGAAAAATGCTGGATCGCGAGCGTTGTCAGTGGCGCAAATCGGCGATTGAATCCGACCATGAGCTGACGATCCTGACCCTCGCGCATCGCCTGATCGACCTGGGCCAGCTCTTCGTTGTTAAGGGCCAAAGGCTTTTCGACATAGACATGCTTGCCCGCCGTGAGTGCTTGCGCCACCGACCTGGCGTGTGAGTCATGGCGCGTGGTAATCATGATCACGTCAGAATCGTTTTCAAGAAGCTCGGCGTAATGACTTGCGCAGTATCTGAAACCAAACTTTTCAGCCACCCCTTGCGCTGTCCGTCCGCTCGCGGTCACCAGCCCGTTGAAGGCAACGCCTGACATCTGCTGAAGCGGCGGAAGTAAGCTCGCCGTCGCGTAGTTGCCGGCGCCAAAAAAGGAAATGCCGATATCCGCTTTATCCAATGGTTGAGTGCTGACCGGTATGCGCGCGTCTTCAACCGCGTCGTTTTGCGGTTCGCCATAGCGAAGAACGATGCCAATGTACGGCTCCGTTTTTTCACCTTGTATTAACTGATAGGCCTTGGCAGCCTCATCAACATCAAATCGATGCGTGATCAATTGATCGAGATTGAGTCCGCCCTGGTCTAGCAAGCCCAGTATCGACTCCATATTGCGCTGCTCGGTGAACCGTACATAACCGAACGGATAATCATTCCCCGCTTCCTCGTAGAAGGGATCATAGCGCCCAGGTCCATAAGACCTCGAGATGACAACACTGATCTCCTTTTTGAAAAAGTCTTCCCGGGGGATATCCATGCGCACCGCCCCCACGACCACCACACGCCCCTTCTCCCGTGTCACCTGGCCACACAGTTCAATGGGTTGATTGCTGGCGGTGCCGGCGCACACTAAAACGCCATCCACACCGCGCCCGTTCGTCAGATCTAAGCAGCTCTGTACGATATCGGAGCCCGGTTTGAGACCCGTTGCGCCGTGTGCCTCAGCAAGCGCTACCTGACCGGCGTCCAGATCCGTTCCCAGTACATGGCAGCCGTTCGCCTTGAGAATTTGCACGCACATCTGACCGAGGATACCGAGACCCAGAACAAGAAAAGTTTCACCCAATTTAGGTTCGGCCAATCGCACGCCCTGCAAACCGATCGAACCCAGCGTTGTAAACGCAGCGTGTTCGTCACTTACGCTATCTGGCACTTTGACGACAAGATTACGGGGCACGGCGACGATCTCGGCATGATTAGCGTACCCCACACCACCACACGCCACCCGGTCGCCCGGTTGAATTCCTTCGACTAAACCACCGACAGCCAAAACCGTACCGGCGGAGCTATAGCCAAGGGGACTTGGCGAATCCAAGCGGGCGCCGACGGTTTGAAAGGTTTTCTTAAACCCGTCGGTACGCAGCTTTTTCAAGACTTGTTTGACCAAATCCGGACGCGCACGCGCCTTTTGCAACAAATTCTTGCGCGCCATGTCGACGGAGGTTTTCTCTGTGCCCGCACTGATTACCGAAGCGGTATTGCGCACCAATACAAACTTATCGCCGAGACTGGGCACAGGCACGTCTTTCACACTGATAACGCCATCCCGAAGGGTCTGTGTTACTTGTTTCATGCAGTTGGTTTCCCTGTCGAGCCACCGTCGAGCTCACTCGCAGCAGCGTACAAATTCATATAAAAATCGGCGTGGTCACCCTCTTGTGCAACCCACCCATTGTCGTTCGAAACAGACATGAGCACGTCTTTGACCGCATTCGCAAGCGACTGCGAATTTCTCGACGTAAAGAGACGAGTACCGGCTGGTCTTGCGGCCGCATCGGAGGCCACCACCGGTTTACCTAGGCTCAGCGCTTCGCGCACGCTCAGCGCATCCCCGTCAGTATTCGTTGCGCGTACGGAACAGTCGGTATTCTCAATAAGTCGTACAAACGATAAGTCTTCATCACAAGTCAACCTGATTCGGTCACCGAGCTCGAAATCAACGATCGCTTTCTGATACCGCTCAAATCGATCCCGACCTTTCGCCAGCGAGGCAACATTAAACACGAGCGCCACCTCGAGCTGTGACGCGTCGACCAACGTACGCATCATCTCAATACACAGATCGAGCCCGTACAAATCAACGCCTTCGAATTCGTCGAGCTGATACGCATTGGAGGCGATCACTTTTCGTCCCTGACTTCGTTGGTGACCAAGCCAATCTTGAAGTGCCGACGGTAAGGCGGGCTCGTGCTCGGGTACGGGCGGCAGAAACGCAGGCCGAATGACGGTCTTATCCGATTCAACCGCATCGGCAATCGCCGAGCTCACGCAAATGACGACCTGAGCGCGCCGAAATATCCAGCGATGGATGCCACGACTCACTGCCCCACGCGCGCGCCAAGAATGCAGCGAAATAAGGAAAGGTCGACGCAGTAGCAACGCGGTCAGCGCATTGGTGACTCGAAACAGATCAACGCTCGAATGGATATGCACGATTTCCGCTCGGAAGAAACGACGAAAGTAGCCGAATACGTTCAAGCTGCGCAAATTAAAGACCGCCTTACGCACCGGCGATTCGTCGATCAAGTCGATCGTTATGCCACCACGTTCAAGCAGCGCCGAAAGACGAGCCAAGTGGACCGACACGCCTCCCTTAGGGGGCGGCAATGGGCCAATGAGCAAAAGTTGCATGGAATCGGGCATGATGGCGTGCAGTATACTCAATTTTAAGGTTTTTCGACCCCCGATCAGTTCACCAATTTACCCACCGCAAGGGGCGGTTGACGCCCTTTTTCGTGTGTTAAACACGTGCCTCTCGCCAATCATGGTCGGGCGATCAATTGGCCGCCGGTTCTGAGCGACTACCCACGCTCAACACCTCCCCCACCACCGTCACGGCGCGCGTAAGAAAACGTGCACCTGTCGGCAAAGATGTCATAATCCGGACATCTCAGACGCCATTGATGGATTTCATACCATGACCGTCACCGTACGCACTGCCACCGTGGCCGACGCGCCTCTCATCGCATCATTTAACCAGTTTCTAGCGCTTGAAACGGAAGGCAAGACTCTCCCGGAAGCCACCATTGTGCAAGGTGTATCAACCATTCTTGGCGACGCCACCCGAGGTTCGTATTACCTGGCCTGCGACGCCGAGCGCGTGGTGGGTCAGCTCATGATTACGTTCGAGTGGAGCGATTGGCGCGATGGCTGGTTTTGGTGGATTCAGAGTGTGTATGTCGAGAAGGATGCGCGCAAGCTGGGCGTTTTTCGCACGCTATACCAACATGTGAAAACACTGGCTCGCGAACGCCCCGACGTGTGCGGAATTCGGCTCTATGTTGAAAAGGACAACACACGAGCGCAATCCACGTATACTGCACTAGGCATGGCCACCACGCCCTATCTGATTATGGAAGAGGAATTCGCGCGTTGAGACCGACGCCGAGACCGTCCGACCTCACGCCCCAAACTCACTCCTATTTTAACAACACGACTGGAGAGACACGATGTTAAAAATCGGCTCTGATGCCCCCGATTTCACGTTACCGGATCAAGATGGCAATCCGGTTACGCTCAGCGACACGCTCAAAACCGGCCCTGTATTGCTGTACTTTTATCCCGCCGATTTCACTCCTGGCTGCACTAAAGAAGCCTGCATGATTCGTGACGCGCATACGGAAATATTGGACGTTGGGGTAACGGTGCTGGGCGTTAGCGCTCAGGACGAGGACAGCCATAGCCGATTTCAACAACAGCACAATCTGCCGTTCACGCTGCTCGCCGATACCGATCATGTTGTCGCAAAACAATATAAAGCGAACGGACTGTTTGGCGTCACAAAACGCATTACTTATCTGATCAGCCCGAAGGGTAAAATCGACGATGCAGTGAACGCGATGTTCAAAATCAGCGCCCATGAAGAATTACTCAATGAAGCACTCGAGCGCTATGCCTCGGGCTAACAGCGGTGTCGTGAAGACACTTACACGGTCAGACTAATCGTAACGCGGCGCGTGTGGGCTCGGTGACGATGCTCCCAGACGTATACACCTTGCCAGGTGCCCAAGTCGCAGCGGCCATCCACAACAGGCATTGTCAGATGAGTTTGGGTAAGCACACTGCGCACGTGTGCGGGCATATCGTCGGGGCCCTCTGCGGTATGCGCGTAAATCGCATCGCCATCGGGTGCGAGCCGGGCCATGAATCGTTCGAGGTCCTCACACACATCGGGATCGGCGTTTTCGGAGATTATCAAAGAGGCGCTCGTATGATGAATAAACACATGACACACACCGTGCGTCACCTGAGCCTCCGCCACTACACGTGTAATGTCGGGCGTGATTTCATAGAGCCCGCGTCCCTCGGTGCTCACTCGCAACGTTTCATGGATCATGCGCCTAGTGTAGCTCATCCGATTACTCGCCGAGTGCCCGTCGTTTCGAATGCGCCCACCCATCACCCCAAGCCTAGTGCGAGCCCCCCTGCCGAGACACCCGCATGACGCCAGATCGATTCCGACTCATTGAGCGAACGCTGCGCCGGCGGCAACCGGATCTCAGCGTGCTCGCCGACGGTGTGCACAAAACCCATAACGTTGCCGCGGTTGTGCGTACCTGCGATGCAGTGGGCGTGCTCGATGTTCATGCGGTATCACCGGGCGGCGAAATTCCGCGTCACCACGCGACAAACGCCGGAAGCAGCCGCTGGACCCGCCTTCATACGCACTCCGATATCCAACATGCCGCTGAGGCGTTAAAACAACAGGGCTTTACCTTGGTCGCCGCCCATTTGTCTTCACGAGCCGTGGACTTTCGCGCGCTGGACTATCGCCAACCTACCGCTATCATGCTCGGCACCGAACTCGACGGCGTCAGTCAGGCGGGCTTGGCCTGCGCCGATGAGCACGTCATGATCCCGATGATGGGCATGGTCGAGTCGCTCAACGTGTCGGTCGCGGCCGCGGTCATACTGTATGAAGCGCAACGACAACGAGCAGCAGCCGGGTTATACGACACCTGCCGTATTCCTGACGCCACCTATCGCCATATCTTGTTCGAGTGGTGCTACCCCGATATTGCCCGTCGTTGTCGCGAAAAACAGGCGCCCTACCCTAACCTTGACGAAAACGGGCAAATGCTCTCAAACCCGCTGACAACCTGATATCATCGCGCACAGGTTTTTACCCGAGAGGACACAACAATGCCTACCGCCAGCGCACGCCATATCCTGGTTGCAACCGAAGACGAGTGCATCGCACTGAAGAATCAAATTGAAGACGGCGCCGATTTTGCCAAGATTGCCGCCGAACACTCCACCTGTCCGTCCGGCCAGCGCGGCGGCGAATTGGGCCAGTTCGGGCCTGGACAGATGGTCAAAGAGTTTGACACGGTGGTGTTCAACGGTGATTTGGGTGTCATTCACGGCCCTGTGAAAACCCAGTTTGGCTACCACCTTATCGACATCACCGAACGCACCTAAGCGCATACCGACGTCACCGGGCTGAGTGCACACAACCGCTTGGCCCGGTCGACGGACTCAGACACCCGCCCACGCGTCGGGACACGCTTGGCTCAGGAAGCGCCCCTCTCCCGCGCGCGTCACACTAGTGTATTAGTAGATTATTTCCAATTGCTTACAGATATTTTCTCATGTGGTTATTGAGAAAAATAACGGCGTTCCTCGACCCGGACCGGGTAGCCGCTTCCTCGCCGGACGACGAAGAGTCGATCATAACGATCATACGGTAAGTCCGCGCTCAGCGTGGCAGGCGCGGCTGGCCAGGCGGATAACCCGTCGACGATTTCAGGGACCGTGTTGCTGTGCCCAGCCACCACATGTACGCCATCCGGCTGGGCCATGATCGCACGCACCAGCGCCCGCGAATCCTGTGCGTCATAGACGTTTATCGAAACCCCCAACGCCTCAGCCAGCGGCGCCAACGTTTGACGCGTGCGCCGATAATCCGAACTCCACAAGATAACCGAGGCAGTATTCGGTGAAGTAGCCAGAATTTCTGAAGCCAGAGCCTCAGCACGGCGCTTGCCCTGCGTGCTGAGAGTTGGGTCGCGTCGATCATCGGTCGCCTTTTCGGCATGCCGGACGACATAAACAGTGACGGACGTCGCGGGGGTTAGCGGCGGCACAGCAGAACATGCCGCGATAGCGAGTAGAGCAAAAAAAGCGCTCAGACCCCGGGTTCGACGGCGTGTGACTCGCGGCATCGCTACAGGAAACCTCAGCACGGCGCACCCCTTAGGTGAATCGAACAGACGCATCGGGTGCGTCCAGACGCTGGGCGGATGTCCTTACCCACGTCACTGCCCGGCACTCGTCTAACGAGCGCGCCGATACGCCTACTGCGAAGCACCGCTATTTTTCATCTGGAACAATTGTGTATTCGCCTTCAATCGTATCGGCAGGGCGAGCACTTGTCCCCTCCTTATCACGGTGCGTTTGAGTACGTGCTGTCGGTGACCACGGGGCCCCGCGCGACCGCGCAGCGGAACCGCCCGACAGTGATTGGACGATCACCATGATTAAGCCAATCACGACCAGAGCAATCACGACAAAGAAACCGAAGAACAGCATAAGCCCAAGACCACCTGCCACCAGCAGCGAGCCGAAAATTGTCCCCAGTGGGTTTTGCTGAAATTTCTGTGCCCACAGATGGCGGGCTAATCCCCAGGGTGTCTGCTGCATGCGCACCCCCTCTCCTTTATTGATCGCCGATTCGATGTCGCGTGTTCGGACAATGTGTCGCCGACATTGCCTTGAACCACGTTCAAAATCAGGCCTCGATACGACGTTGGACAACACTAACACGATTTCGATTCATTCACGCCCTGGCACGCGGTCTGTGCGATTTGTTCAACATCCCTCGTGCAACCGGCGTCGCTCCCTCGGATTCTACGATTCTCAGTTTCCGCGCACCACCCGGATACCAAACTGCCGACGGATGACATCGAGCGACATGGTCAGATAAACCTCGTGATCGCGCCATGGCCATTTTTGCTTCATGCGCCAACAACGCCAGGCGGCGCTCAGCGTAAGCGGTACCGAACACAACACCGCGCGTACGACCTGACTGGCCGGCAACACGGAGTAAAGACTCTTGGCTTCATCGGATCGATAACCCTTCAACACACGCCACCCTTCGGTCGTGCCCATCAGGCTCACCATTTTGACAACCAATTCGTCCTCCAGTGACACACCCGCACCAAACACAACGTGCACGATGTCGTGATAACGAAAAAATTGACGCGCCACCTCGCCCGCGTCCCGAGGCACTCCGACTGCCTGAAACGCTGACTCAAATTCTTTGAGCCCCTCCGCGAGAGTGAGCGCAGAGCACTGATTCTGATAATTCAGCATCGCACTGGCCCCACGGCATTTATTGGTCACAGTGACAGCACTTTGTTGCACGCATCCGAGCCGAACAATCGCGTTGTCGAGTCCCTGATGGCAACACGCCCACTCAGACACGACAGCAAACGGTAACGACTACGTTCGTCCAGCAGAACGTCACGTGACGACTGCCGCTGACTGCGCCACGCCGACAAAGCACTCGCTAAGGAGGCGTGGCCAAGAAATAAAAATAGTGATCCGAATCCTGCGCATAGCCCAGGCGCTCATACAGCGCCTGAGCGCCGACGTTGGACCGCTCCGTTTCCAAAGACACGCCCTTCGCGCCTGTTTCAATCGCCCATTGACGAGCCCGCTCAAGAAGCTGGGTACCCAACCCTTGCGAACGCACTCGGTCATCAATGTACAGATCATTGAGAATCCAAATTGCCTGAGCCGAGACCGATGAGAAACTTGGATAGAGTTGGGTAAAACCCAACGCTCGCCCTTCATCGCCACGCGCAATGAAGATAACCGAATCCTGTCGCTCCATACGCTCACCTATGAACGCCCGAGCTAGATCCAAATCATCGGTCTGTCGGTAAAACACACGATAGGCATTAAACAACACAGCGATATCGTCAAGATCCGCCAACCCTGCGCGATGGATCTCTACGTCTTTTTCTCCCATGTTGCCACCTCACTATAAGCCCTACTGATCGCGCGAACCGCGGCACGATAAAAAGCGTTCATCTAAACGAAAACAGCGGCCAAAGGCCGCTGTTTCCGTTGATCACATTACTGTGGGTTAACTACTGGACACCACTCGGGCCAGGGCTACGCAACCACAGCGTCTTGAAGTGCTCGATGTCCGCATAATCAACGGTACCATCGACATTCAAGTCGACAACCTCATCGGAACTGCCGAAGTTGTCCATCAGAATCTTCACGTCAAGGAAATTGACGATCAGATCTTGGTTGAAGTCGCCGTCGCAGGCATTACCGAAGCCGTCGTTGTCGGCATCCACCTGTTCGGGGTTTGCGAACGCCGCACAGTTGTCCACGTCATCCAGTACACCGTCGCCGTCAGAGTCGACCGATGCCACTGAAATCGATGCGGTTTCACGCACTTCAACCGATCCAGGCATATCAACAATACTGTATACCTCGGCTTCGATCGTGCCCCCGCTGGCATCCGCCATCACTTCGACCGTGTACGTCAGGTCGGTCGTGACACGAGGTTGCTCACGGTAGTCCCAGCAGATGATCAGACCATTGCTCAACGGACCTTCATAGGTCGTGCCGAAGCTACCATCGGCGTTTTCAACACCAATGGTCATATCGCCCCAATCACCCTCGATATTGTCGTAGGAGTAGATGAGCTCATACTGGTTATCGATGTCGTTGAGTCGACCGGAGACCAGCGCCACGACGTCGGCACGTGCATTGGTTGATCCAGCGGGTGCAGGCTGCAGGTTATCGAATTCGATCACCGACAGGTTCACACCACCGGTCGCCATCGTCACACCGCTGCCTTCTGCTTCGTCGTAAACGATTTCCATGTCATTCCAAAGGAGCGCGGCCATGGCGTTTGGCAAGGCCGGGTTTGGAATGTCGGTATTGTTGCCTGGGTTTTGACCCGGCAGACCACCGAAGTAGAGGAAACCGTCATCCGTGAAGTTGATGCCATTCACGTTTTCCTGACCGTAGAAGAACACAGCCTGCTCAGCATGGGCCTGGAACGACACGTTATTACCCGAGATGGTTGGGTCGAGATCGAAACCGAAGTCCTCAAGATCGACATAACCACCGAACCCGGTTTCGCATGACGCGTTGTACAACGGATCGTTCGTGTCCACATTCGGGCCATTAATAGACGGCTGATAGGTACGACCAATCGCCGTCAGCGATGGGGTTTCAGCCGTCCAGATGACCTGGTTGTTGATCACAAACGACTGCATGCCACCGGTAATCGAACCCGGCACAAGCTGTGTGCCTTCGGGAATCGGAGCACTCACCACGTAGAAGCGATCTTCGGGTGACTCGTTGGGCGAAATCTCAACCTTCATGTTGATTCGATCACCCACATTGGCCGCATCGGTGTCGGCAACGAGTTTGACGTCATCTTCTGCGCGAGAGATTTCAACCGGGATAATACCCAGGCTTCCGTTTGGCGCGATCAGTTCAACGGCACCGATGTAGGTCTGGCCAACTTCCATCGGGAAGTCCCAGAATACCCGGACGTCAAACGCTTCACCGCCCACGACCGAATTCGGCACTTCTGCCGAAATACTGCCGTCGGTCGCCGGTGCAATCACCGATACCACCAGTTCGGTGTCATCAACGATGTCATCGCCAGAACCTTCGTAGTTGAATACCGCAACCCAGAACACGCCACCGCCGGCAAGTTGTTCAGGCGTCAGTTCACATCGCTCAAACGAGTCAGCGTTACCGCTTTGACACAGTTCTTCGTCTTCGGTGATCTCACGATCCATGTTGGCGTCGATTCCCACGAACAGATCGACGTCAGGCGCCGTCGAGGCCACGGTTTCAGCAATAAAGCTCACCGCACCGTCGGGTACCGCGAAAAACTCAATCTGCGTGTGCTCACCGGTATACGGTGTGAAATCACCCACTGAACCAGCGATCTGGATCAGACGTTGCTCGGCTTGCGCCAATCCGTAGGTGTCGACCGTGAGGCCGTTAATTTCAGCTGTGCGAATGCCGCCGGCAATCATGGAACCCGCATCGCGATCCGCGACGAGTTCGAGCTTGTCCGGGAAGATCGCCGCAGCAGTGCGTACCACCAGTGGCACACCGATGGTCGGTGAACCGCCCGAGGCCTCTTCCAGCAGGACCTTCGAAAACTGCCATTCGTTTGCGTCGATGCCATTGACGTCGGCCGTCACAGTGATTTCCTGAAGCTCGCCTTCAGCCACCGTGAACGAGGCGGGCTCCATGGAGATGCCGACGCCGTTAACGTTGTCAGAAGCGAGGTTCCAGGTACCCGCCTTGGTGGCGCGGAAGGTGCGTGTGAAGCTGCAGCTACCGAGACACTCTGTGCTATACATCTGCGCCAAGTTCAACGTGCGAGGATCACCGCCGATCGCCGGATCCGCGGCACTGAAATTGTCGTCGGTTTCGTCCATCACAAGCCCGGCCTGCACCGCGAGATTGACGCGTGCACTACCCGCGCCATGGCCAAACGGATCGGACGGAATCAGAGGACCGTTGAAGACCGACAGATCTTCGTCCTGTAGCACATTACTGTCGTCAGCGGTCAGCATCAGTGCCGACAGAACCTCAGCTGGGGTCCAGTCTGCATGCACAGCGTGCAACAGCGCCATCATGCCGGCCACGTGCGGGCTCGACATGGATGTACCACTCAGGAAGGCATAGTCAACAGGGTCGGCCACAGCCGCGAAGATGTTGACACCGGGTGCCGTGATGCTGGGCACCATCCATTCCATATCAGGGTAAGGACCCAGCGAGGAGAAGGTCGCCATGATATCGGCGGCTTCAACGTCGCGAATCACGGGCCCAGTTGCATCAATGGTGGCCATATGGTCCGAGCCTGAGGTCAACCAGTCGCGAACCGGACCGCAATCATCGGCGGTGATATGAATGCCAGGAATCACGTGCGGATCGTCGGACAGGAACGCCGCGCCACCGTCCACGTTACACAGGATGAAGCCACCGGCTCCACCGTCGCGCACGTTAATGGCTTTTTGCACGCGGGCAATCGAGCCTCGGTCACACAGCACGATCTGGCCATCGAAGGTTCCAGCCGGGAAAGGCTCGAGACACTGGGCCGGATCGGCATTGCTGTTGGGGTTGTCGTAATCACCGGCATACACAATCGGTGCGGTCAGCCCTTCGGTGACACTGCGACCACCGATCACAGGCGGTGTGTTCGTGCCGCCGGCAAAACTGATGTTCTTAGATGGGAAAACACGATCATGCGTCGAAGCTGCGATCGAGGATGACCACGGTGCGCCACCGGTCGAACCGGCTGCACCGGGACCAAGATCCCGACTGTTGCCTGCAGAGTTGGCCATGGAGATGCCCGCTGCGCGCGCTGACTTAAACGATTCGGCTTTGGCTTCACCCCAAGGTGAACCCGGTGCGGAACCAATCGAGTGGTTGAGCACATCCACGCCGTCAAGAATGGCTTGCTCAGCACTGGCAATCACCGCTCCAGTTGGGCAGGTGTTGGCTGGACACGCTTTGTAAACCACCAGGTTGGCGCGCGGTGCAACACCAGAGAAATCGCCCAGGGTGTAATTCATGGGTGTGCCTTCCGCGTCGAGCAGCGGCACACCTTGGAGCATGTTACCGACCGCTGTACTACCGGTGTGGCTACCGTGACCGTCGATGTCTTCGGAATCCGGTGCGTCCACGAAGTTCCAACGACCGATCATTTTGTTGTTACACACAATTTCTGGCGTCGAAAAACAATCGCCCATGTAGTTGCCTTCGCCATTGGGGTTCGTATGCGTAAACCCTTCGGCGTCGGACGCTTTGAACGACGGATGATCACCGTTCACGCCAGTATCAATAATACCGACGATGATGCCTTCGCCCATCGTGCCGACACCACCGTAGGCGCTCCCATCCCACACAGCGGGTGCGCCGACAAAAGCCGGACCAGCGTCCGTGTGCAACGGATGATCGATCTCGCGCTGAATGCGCTTGACGCCCGCCATGCCGGCCATGCGTACCGCATCCTCTTGAGTCATCTCAACGGTGAAGCCGTTGATAGCAAACTGGAACTCGCGGCCCTTGGACATGTTGCGGCCCACAGTCGTGCGAGCGGCATCCAAGAACTTCGCCTGTTGTTCCTTCAAATAGTTGACGTACGCGACGGTGGCAGGCGCTTTGACGTTCATCTTGCGACTGGCACCTGGTGTTCGCTGCGTTAAGTACTGAGGACTCGTAGCGGCCAGATTATCGATACCGCCGCGATAGGTCGCCGCTGGTGGATCGTTGAGCTGCACGATGTAGGTGTAGACTTTTTCATCCAACCCTTTTTCGCGAACAAACACAGGTGCGCCCCGAACCGAGCGCTTGGTTTGCTTGACTGCAGGCTGAGCTGCCTCCAGCGCTCCTTTAAACGTGGCCGCACTGGCCACGGATCCTTTTGACACGTAACGGTCGCCAGATCCATATACATTCGAACCGATGGCGACCGAACATAACGCCGACATCAGAAATACAAGTAGCTTGCTTTTCACCGTAGAATCCTCAATTTGATTAATCCCCAAACACATGTGTCCAACTTTGTTTCGCGAAGGCCAGAGTGCCTTTTGCCTGCGGCGGCAGATTGTTGATCAACCAGCCTGTGCCGCGCCCCCGTCGTCCTAACCGGAGTTGTCGCTGTTGTTATTGTGTCCACCAACTGAGAGGTGTGTTTCGACTTTGATGATGCGTCGCTTCGAGTCACTCGAAGCGCGCAGTGGCAGCGTTGCCACAACCCCCCAACGGTTTAGTGTTCCCAAACGCAAACCCAGATCCTCACGGCCCGCGTCTTTTAACGTTTACCAGTGCCCAAGACTACTACTTTTCCTGGGCGATTACATCCGTATCGACTAAACAAAATATCAGCAAAATCCTTTAATTAGACATAACTGTCGACGCCTAGGAAGACGGTGTACCCATCGGCCAAGCTACCCGAAGTTAGCGCAATAATCGTTATATTGTTATTAATGGAAACAATACGATACGAGATTAATTTCACGCGCTCTCGCAAGCCGGTTGTGTGGTATTTCACGTTGCACGTGAGAAAAATCCGACAACGAAACCCTTCATAGCGCCCAAGTCCGGTCGCCCTCACCCATTTGACAGCGTTAAAATTTCGGGGCGGCTCCGCAATCTGGCGCTCATTACAGGCGACTGCGCGCCGCCAGGCGTTAACGTATCGTGCCGCGCGATAACGACCCATCACGGGGCGACTTGCAACGCGCACCCCCCACTCAGGGAAAGAATCTAAACGCGATGTCGCCCCAGGCCTACAAGCGCTGCGAGTCCGCTGAGCATTAGCCACACGGCGGCCGGCACAGGCACATGCGCAAAGCCATCGGCTGTTATGCCAATCGAAATACCATCGCCGAGTAACACCGCCGTCACATCCTCACCAGCGAGACTAACAAACGGGTTCACGGGATTGCCGACAATGCAAATTGTCGTGCCGCAAGGCGTGGCACTCGGGTCCGTACCACCCAAAATATTGAACACAAACGAACCCATGTCGCCAACGCTGGTCATGCCATTGAAAAACTCAAACGTGCCAATGCCAAACCCCTCATATAGGCCCGGGCCCACCAACACACCCGCGGGTGACGCAGCCGCTTGCGCATCCGCAGGTAAGGCGGCTTGCGTATAACTCACAAACTCGATGGCGTTCGGATCGTAATAAAGGTCAAGGCCACCACCAAACATGGCGAACTCGGAAAAGTCATACGTCACGTTGATCGTTAATCCCCCGCCCGCCGTGAATGAACCGGTATACCCGATGCTGTTCGCGCTGGCGGTCACCATTAATCCGCTCGCGACCAAGGCGCCAAGCGCCTTCTTCATGAATGTACTTGTCACTATTCTCTCCCTGTCATGGACGAGTGCTTGCTAACAAAAAATGGGCCCATACCCTCCTGCGCGACGTGATCGACGGCGTTAGCCAGCAATCCTGACGCCCAGGCTATGGCCCGCTGTGTGCCCATAGGTGGCGTAACATTGTCCTAACGTGAGACGCCGCCCGCTACACGATGTCGACAAAAAGGCGATACTGCAGACCAACCCACAGCGCGCACTATCCATGGCGACCCGTTCAGACTAGTTCAGTCCTCATTAGCGCTCAACTGCGCCGCGCTGTACTCGCATGGGTAGACGGCTGATCAACACGGTCGCTGACTCGCGGGATGACCGCCCTGAATTTGACCAACCCTAAAACAGAAAAACCCCGTTGCAGTTTCCCGCAACGAGGCATTCTGACTATCCAGTCCCGAAGGACTAAATGTGTTTCTTACGAGCTTTTGCGACCGAAGCCGATCAGCGCGCCCAAACCACTGAGCATGAACCACACAGCAGCAGGAACAGGAACCACAACGTTGGCGCCTGAGATACCAGCAGACAGCAGGTCAGCCGTGACGTCCTGGCCAGCCAGGCTCACGAATGGGTTGATCGCGTTTGGAACGATACACAGGGTCATGCCGCAAGGCGTGGCGCCTGCGTCAGTGCCGCCGAGAACGTTGAACACGAAGGTGCCGATGTTGCCAGCACTGGTCATGCCATTGAAGAACTCAAACGTACCAATACCAACACCGGCGTAGGTGCCAGCGCCGTCAAGTGCGCCAACTGGAGAAGCTGGGGCCTGAGCGTCAGCAGGCAGGTCAGCCTGGGTGTAGCTCACAAACTCGATTGCGTTGGAGTCGTAGATGATGTCAACACCGCCGCCGAACATGGCGAAATCGGTGAAGTCATACGTCAGTGTGATGGACACAGTTCCAGCGGTGCCGTCGTAATCCATTGCGTCAAAGCCGACGCTGTTAGCGCTAGCGCTAAGCATCATTCCGCTTACCGCCAAGGCTGCGATCGCCTTAATAAATGGCTTGATAGTCATTAAAATCTCCCTTCAGTTAAAGAGGTCTTGTTAAAATTATTGGCCCTTAGGCATATGCCGCCGAACCCAAAGCTTAAGCTTGTTGCTGACTTTCTCTTGTTCCCACAAACTTCAGCGTCGAAACGCTTCCCCTCGAAGATACAAGATTTGTGCCAAGCGGCCTAATGCCTTATTTCTACTAACTTTTGGGTAACCCCGGCCCGATGATTGCACACGAAGTGTTAACAAAATCGACGGTACAGGACGCTCCCCCCATCACGATCGAAACGTGACCCTCGTCACGCTTCTCACATGCCCCGACTTTAGGACAAGTTCTGCCAAAGTGCAAGCGTGTCCGTTGCGCCGCAATACTATGTAAAATTGCGGCGCAGCAGAGACTTACAGCAGTTTGAGCGTGGCCACCGCCTCGTCAAAACCATGGTACCGCTGGTCCTTATCTTGGGTCGCGGCCTCCAGCTCGCGGCGGGCATTTTCAAGCTGATCAAGACGATAGTACGCCATCCCAAGGTGGTACCTTAACTGCTGAAGCTGCCCAGCACGGGATACCGCTCGCTCCAAAAGGGGCAACGCCTGCTCGATTTCGCCCATTCGGTAGTACAGCCAGCCCAGGGTATCCTGGAAAATAGGGTTATCGCTGCTGACAAATCGTTGCCCCACCGTGAGTGCTCTATCGAGCGTTTCCGGATCTGCGCGGTGATCGGCCACGAGCGCGATGTAATTATTGGCGGCGATGTCGACACCGGCGTTGCGGGAGATCAACTCATCATAAATGTCGATGGCGTCGTCCCAGCGCTCCATCTGCTCGTAGATCGTCGCCCGCATCATGATCAAATCGGCGCTACCGGGCACCGCCTCCAACCCGCGCGAGACCACATCGTCGGCCGCCTGTAGCTCTCGGGCACGCAGATGGATGCCAATCAGATTGCGGTAAGCGGGCAGCCAGGTACCATTCTTCGCCAACGCTTCCTCGTTTTTAGCCCGTGCACCTGTCCAGTCCTCGTTGCGCGCCAGCATTTCGCCCCACAGCGTCAGCGCCTGAACATTGTCTGGATTATTCGCGGAGAACTGCTCCAGAAACTCGAGCGCCGAACGCGTATCGTCCAGCCGCACATAGCTCCGCACCAGCCCAGTGATGTTCTCAATTGCATCCGGGGCATAGTTCAACGCCTGTTTAAATGCCGGGATACTCTCCGCAAACTGCCCTTTCGCTTGCAAAATTCGAGCGATGACGTAGTTACCCATCGGAGACGCAGGATCTTCCTCAAGGATATTGCGTGCCAGCTCCTCCGCCAGGTCCCACTCCTGCTGCCGCATATACGTGTCGATGAGGAGTCTCGAAATCTTTAGGTCGTTGGGGGCTTGTTTGAGTCCCACTTCCAGCAACGCCCGCACCTCATCCCAGCGCTGCGCCTGCACCAGTAACACAGCCAAATCCCGGCGGCCTTCGAGATTCGTCGGCGCGGCATCCAGCAGGCGACGATACTCTTCCATCGCCAGGTTATTCTCGCCCTGCTGCGCGTGTGATTTAGCGAGCAATAATCGGGCATTCTGGTGGCCAGGGTTGTCACGCAAGATGGTGCGTAAATCGTTAATGGCGGAAGTGGCGTTGCGATCTTTGAGGTCGATACTGGCGCGCATCAACAGCGCATCCGAGTTGGTGGGTTCATCTTCCAACACGCCAGCAATCGTGGCCTTCGCGGCTTCTTCGTTCTCTTCTAGCATTTGCAGGCTGGCCATTTTGGTACGCGCCTGGATGCCGCTCGGCCCACGCGCATCGGTATCGATAATGCCTTGGAATACGCCGCGCGCCTCTTCACGCTGCCCCGTCAGGACATAAGCCTGAGCGAGCGCAAATTTGTACTGATGCACATCGGGCTCATCCACGATGTACTCTTTCAAAATATCGATAGCATCCTGGGCACTTTTGTTGTTGCCCAGATACTGCGCGTAATACAGCTTAGCCGTCGTATCGTCGGGATTGGCCGTGATGATGTTGCGTAACACTTCCAGGGCTGGCTCCAATTCGCCCTGCTCGCCCAAGAAGTTCGCGAGTGAGTAACGGTATTCATTACTATTGGGGTATTCGGCGATGGCTTCCCGCAGTTCGTCTTTCACCGCGTCCACCCGTCCGAGCTGATTCAGCAGCGCGATTTTGACTTTGCGCAGCCCTTCATTATCCGAATCCGCCTCAATAGCTTTGTCGAGCAGATCCAGTGACCGGTCGGGTTCGGAAGACTGATAGGTCGACGCCAAAAACGCGAGCGCAGACGCCTGACGGGGATCCGCGGCCAACACATCGTTTGCCTCATCTCGAGAACCCTCAATATCGCCCTCTTTATAAAGAATGGTCGCGCCCAAGATCCGGGCATCACCGTTGGCCGGGTCAACGCCCAATGCGGCCTCTGCATGCGTCTTGGCCTCATCGATACTGCCCACCGCCGCATAGATACGGCCGAGCTTCACGTGCGAGTCGATATCGCTGGGGTCGAGTTCGACGATCTTGCGCAGGTACTGAAAATGCTCGCGGGTTTTTTCTTGTTTCTCGGCCAATTCCGCCATCAGCCGCACAGCGCCAACGTTGTTGGGCTCGATCTGGAGCGTGTTCTTCACGTCCAACTCAGATTTAACATAATCACCAAGATCGAAAGACTTTTGAGCCCGCTCCAGGTACTCGGCTGCGCGCCCTTCCTTGCCACCACAAGATGCGGCGCCCAGAGCGAGTGTCAGCACTAGCCCGACAGTTATCAGTCTTTTCATGTCTTTTCCTCAGTCGTTCAATGTTCGGTCCCCGATTAAGGGGGCGTTGCGGCTCGCTATTAAAACAGATAGCCGCTAAATAATGAATATATACAGACCCGACAGAACCGGGTTGGTGCCGCTCAGCTGCCCATGAGCCCCCTCGCAGCGAGAATCGTGAGTGCCCCCATCGCGGCCATGGGAAGCAGTTTCAACGACTCACCTCGCCGGCTCGACAGGTATTCGCTCACGTAGAAAAACACCGCGAGTCGAATGGCCGTATCGGAGAGCTGAGTCGACAACTCCGACCGTTCGGTCAGGTTGGCCGCCAGCACGATTGCCAACACGAACGTAATAATAAGTATGTCGAGTGGTGTGGTTTGGAAGACCTCGCGGCGCGTCAGTCGAATGGTCATAACCAGGCACAAACCCAGGCCAATCATGTAGGTATTAATGTGCCAATTCTGCAGCAGCTCAAAGCGGGGTTCGCTCAATAGCGAATAGACCGCCACAATGCCCGTAATGTAGATGACCATGCGAAACAAGTTCTCGCGCCAGGGCGTCGGCGCCACGCCGGCGGCCATCGTCAGCGCCGCAACCCCTGCGGCCATCCAGCCGAGCTGCTCGGGGACAAATTTTGGATAAATGGCCGCGAAAATGAGAAACCCGCTGGCCAATACCTCGGTGACGCGGACCATAAAATCGGGCAATCCGGGAAAACGCCGGAGCCAGTTGTTGCGGCGCTCAACGATTTCATTTGGATCATCGTCCCGCACCCGAAACGCGCGTGTCCGCGCCCAGCGGAAAAACCCGATCACGATGAGTGCAAACGCCACATAAAAACCCACCACTAACGCATCGCTCTCGTACCGAATAAAGATTGCCAGCGACACCAACACAATTTGCGCAATGTAAATGACCGATACGGCTTCGTAGTGGCGCAAACCAAAATCCAGTAGTCGATGATGAAAGTGATTGCGATCCGGCGAAAACGGAGAGCGACCGGTGCGTAGCCGCCACAGCATGACGGAGACCGTATCCAAAATCGGCAGCCCGACCAACAGCAATAGCAGCGCAGGATTGAGCGCCACGTTCGTTCGTTGGCACAAATACACCGCGAGGCAGCCTGTGATGAACCCGAGAAACTGACTGCCTGTATCACCCATGAACACGACCGCAGGATGATTATTGAAGCGCAAAAAGCCACACACTGCGCCAATGGCCGCCATCGCCAGCGTCACCATCATCGTGTTGCCCGACAGCCAGAACAACCAGGCCAGCGCACAGAGCGTGATCAGCGACGCGCCCGCGGCGAGACCATCGAGTCCGTCAGAGAGATTCATGGCGTTGGTGACGCCAATCAAAAACAACACCGTGACCGGCATGGAGAGGTAGCTTGGCACCTCGTCAATGCCCATGAACGGCCAGACCTCGATGTGCAAACCAGACACCACGACCAGCACGGCCGCGATGAGTTGGCCGAAGAACTTCCAGCGATAGTCTAAGTCGTTGCGGTCGTCCAGAAATCCAAATAGCGCGATCACCAGACTGCCGATAACAATCATCAGCACCAAACGTTCTTCTGGCCAGAACAGCGCAAGGGAGACCAAGAACCCAGCCACAATGGCCAAACCACCACAACGTGGCACCACGCCAGTATGCACTTTTCGTTCGTCGGACTCATCGGTGAGTCCAAGCGCCATTGCGTAGCGCATAGATAGCGGCACGAGCAGCATACACACCAGAAGCGCGACAAAAAAACTCGAGAAAAAGCTCATAGGCCGTTAGTCGTCGTTCCTGGTGCACAGCACGCGGAGTGGGGTCTCACGTCGGCATGTGAGCCGTTCGCGATTGGCATACGTCGACGGCCTGCCATCCACCCCGCGCACCCACGTTAGTCCGGTACGTATTCGACCAGCGGCGCATACGATTCTCGCATGAACTGCTGCAGCCGATTCTCCTGCTCGGCCAAATCCGTACCTTCCGGCACACTTACAATCAGTCGCATCAACGCGCCATCCGTGCGTTTACGCGTTAACGAATCCCAAAAGAGATACCACTTTTGCGCGTACTCATTCGTGAGGTTGCGTTCGCGTTGCTTGAACCAGTAGTACACCAGAAGACGCGACTTATCTTGCGTCATGATGGTGCGATTGACGTTGACCGTCTCGTCAACAGCACCTGGAACACGATCGACGGCAATCGTTTCAAACGTCTCGATCTTCCAGCCACCACCCGGCAAACAGGTACGTGGCGAGTGAATCGCTACGCCTTTACGTTGCGTGGAGTAATACGCGACCCAAACGTTGACCGAAGCGCTTTGATCGGCGTTATCAAACTGAGCACTCAAGTAGTCTTCAAGCTTGAGTACATCGAGATACACACTTTCGATCGGCACATTGGTGCCCGTCCATTCGTTTATCGTCATATCAAAGGCGGTGAAGCGCTCGCGTTCCGGCACAATCTCCTCTCGCTCATCCAAATACGTAGAACCGATTGCGGTGGCCAAGATGAGCGCTACCGATGCGAAGAACGGAACGCTGAACACACCATTCTGCGTGATCTGTTCGCGCGTCGTGTCCTCACCCGAGTCGAGACTCAACGTGTCACGAAGGCTGCGCGGCTCCTTGGAAAACATCATGAAAACCTTCATGAGCAACAGCAGAATACCCACGCACGCCATAAAGATGATCCAGCCCTCAAAATCGTGCAGAAAGCCCTCGGCCTGGCTCGGACCATAGCGGTCCACCAGCACACCGATCACACCGATACGAAAGCTGTTCATCAGCACAGTAATGGGAATGGTGATAAGGAAGATAATCGCCCGTTGCCACATTGGGCCCTTGAACATATACGCCAGCAGAAACCCGAAACTCATAAGCGGGAAGAGGTAGCGCAAGCCGCTGCACGCTTCGACCACTTGAAGTTGATAGGACCCGAGGTCGATGACGTTACCCTCAAGGAACACGCTGATGTCAAAGAATCGAATGACCGCCACACCCAACTCAGACGAAATGAGCTGGAGCTTGGCCGACAGATTGTTGTAGAGAAAATCGGGCAGCGGGATCATGAAACAGAGGTACAACAAGGGTGCCCACGCGTAGCGCATGCCACGCCAGCCGATCGCCGCCAGAATCAATCCGATGAGCGATCCAAGAAACGCGTATTGAATGATCACATAAAGCGCGCTGAGCTCGCCCATGAGGAAGAGAATCGTGCTGATGAGCACGGGTGCAAACCCTGACCAAGCGCCGCGCCAACGCATATCGAATAGCGCCTTGCGCTGTTGCCAAAGCAGGAAAAAAGCGATCGCTGGAATCAGATAGCCATGGCTATACTCTTCCTGTGACCACTCCCCAACCATAAATTTGAGGCCATCAAAATACGTGAGTAAAAGGCCGAGCAACGCCACCACCAGGGCAACGAGGCCAAAGACGCCGTTACGGTCTCCGCCGATTTTAGAGGTCTGTGTCGTCAAGGCATGTCTCCATTTTTTGAGGGCTGGTCCGTTAGCGATGTGCTGGCCCAATCGACTGGATCGGACGCACGCGACCGGTTCGTCGCGGCAGAACACCCTGCTCTGGACAGGCGTTACCCACTTTGTTGTTGACCCGAAATACTACCATGAGTCGATAAGTCATATGTGACCGCGTGCCCGAAAAATAGGTTCCGCATCGTCTTCAGCGACGCCCAAATCGGGCCTTCATTATGTCGAACAAAAAGCGCGGCAAGGCGGTCTGGCGCAATAATCGTCGAGGGTTACTCAGGAGCCGAAACAACCACTCGAGATGCAGCGCCTGGAACAGCCTCGGCGCTCGCGTTACCGCGCCAGACAGTACATCCAAGGTGCCGCCTACGCCCTGAAACACGCGCGCGTCAAGCATCGGCATATGGCGCTGCATCCAACGCTCCTGGCGCGGACTACCCAATGCCACAAAGACAAATTGAGCGCCACTTTGGTTGATGTGCTCAATCAACTGCGGCATCTGCTCTGCTTGCACGAAGCCGTGGCTGCGGCCGGCGACAATCAGATTCGGAAAGCGCTGTTTGAGATGTTCACTGGCCGCTCGATTCACCTCATCGCTGGCACCGTACAAGAACACACCGTCGCCTCGCTCAGCGGCCAATTGGCAAAGTCTCGGCATCAAGTCCGCACCCGCCACGCGATCGAAGCGGCCGAGGCCAAGCCATCGTGCACCGAGCACCACGCCGATACCATCGGGGATTAGGAGCTTGGCGCCGGTCAAAAATCCTTGCACCTCCGCATCCTCTCGGGCGCGAATCACCTTCTCAGGATTGACGGCTAGGATGTTGCCCTGCTCACCCGCATCCAGCCACAGCCGGGCCCGCTCAACCGCATCGTCCATCGTGACCGGATCCACCGGCACACCCAACAGGTGAATTCGCTCTTTTGTCATAAAAAATACGCCTTAGATCGGGCCAGCAGCGCGGACGTGTCATCACCGACCAAACGGCCCGAATTCATGCCATCCGTCGACATCGGGTGCCCATCCAACTTCGCCCGGCCGAGGCACATAACCGCCACCTCGCCGGGGTCGGTTACCTGGGACAACACAGTGACGCGATCGATTTCACCGTAACGCTCGGATCTTACCGCGGTGTCGAGATGACAGTCGGGCGCAATGGGACAATAGTCGGGCTTTCCATTCGATGCAGCATTCGACGATGCCGAATGGTTTACGTCGTCACGCGCTTGATATCGACCCAACGACATTTCGATCGATGGCTCGTCGTCGGACACAAACCACCCTGTCTCTTTTTGGTCTAGCGACAACGGACTAAACCACCTTTGTGTCGCGCGTCGGTCCGGCAAGTGGTCGATCACAACCAGCCGCGACGGCTCCAAGCGAATATACCGACAGACGGAGTAAAGATGAGTGACTGAGCATTTCAGTTCGAGCCACAGTTCGAGCACCTCACTCTCCTCGATATGACGACATCGACAACGATATGCGTGATCCCACATGAAGGGACTCAACTGGCGTGCAAAATCACCGTTCTCGATCTGCACCGTGTTGTGGGCGGCGCAACTTCGCAGCCTCTTGCGATGTGACGCGTTCTCTCCTGCGTAAGCGGCGGTACCTGAGTCACACAGCACCGCTCGACCGTCGAGCGACGCCACGATACTCAACGCGTCGGCATGGCCGTGACCGTAAGATGGCTTCATTCCGAGCGGCCCGTGGTCAATGATCACCTGCCATCCGTACCGGTTGACGCAGGTAAGACCCGTTTCCGCAAAGTGATGGACGCTGTCCGGCACCGAATGCCGCACCCAGTCGCCACAATAATACGGGCTGAGTGCGAAACCATCATCCGCATCGCCAAGTCGCACAAAGCCACTGCCACTGGCGGCGATCGTCGCGAGAAATTGTCCGCCCCGCTCTACTGCGAGCGAAATCGCCGACGGAACCTCTCGATGATTCGCGGCTAATACACGCCTGACACATTCAGCAAGTTCAATGTTAAAGCGGTGATACCAAGTCGACTGTTCAATTCCTCCGCCATCGGATAACACCTGACGATCGATTTCGGTCGCAAACAGATTAGTGGCAAACTGGGCCCACTCTTCCTGTTCGGGGCTGAACGGTAAGACGAGACTCGCGCACAGTAATCCCGCGCACTCTGCCAGTGTGTGATTGCCCGATGAAGAATGACTCGAAATTCGTTTTCGAATGAACCCTGCATGCTGCCGAACCAGAGCAAGCACCAAGGCCCGAACGTTCGCAGAAAGGCGACCGCGGTGTTCGAGTAAAGCCGCGGTGTGCACCACCGCGATACAGCGCAAGCCACATTCCATCGCCGACACATAATGTATGCCGTGTAGGTAAGGATTTGCCTGCCACCACGACATCAACTGCTGCTCGATCATCGAAAGCGCCATGCGACTTTTCGCGTCATCGGGCGTATGCCCCAATCGACGAGCGGGCACCGCCAACGCGATCAGCTGCTGCAGTCGAGCCGGTTCCCAGGATCGACGCACGTCGCCCGTCGCATTGCCGGGCCGATAATCGATGGCGTTAAAAAATCGAGCCGGCCAATGGCGTAAGGTCGTGTGCTCCACATGCCAGCCATGCTCATTCCAGTCCCAGTCGGCACCACCATAGGTCACGACGCCTTCGAGCAGAGAGTCGTAGTCGCGCGCGATGGCTTCATCGTCAAGTTGAAACGTCCCGACATTGAACTCGGGCTCTTTGGCGGAACCGGGCGGTTCGTCCGGCAAGTCGGCAGGCGGCGGGCTGTAGTCGAGTTTAATTTTGAGCAACCAGAGCTGATCGGCTACGCGTGACACGAACTCATTCAGGTCCATCACGCTAAGGCGCGTCAACAGCCAGCGCAGCGATCGTCCTGACATGGCTAGATCACCGACCGGATCGCGATTTCCAACCGTCTGTCCCTAGGCATACTGCGGCATGCGAGCGACCTGCATGTCGCGTCGCCCTTCGTACAGCGCACGATCGGCCATGGCAAGGAAAACCGCCCAGGTCGCGAACATGAACTGTTGATAGTCTGATAAGCCGAAACGCAAAAACTCAATCTTCAACTCATCGACGAGGAACATGGCCATAATCACGATACCGACTCTGGGCACCGCGTTTAAAAAACCCGACT
The DNA here is from genome assembly GCA_039028935.1 of Pseudomonadota bacterium. Taxonomy (NCBI): domain Bacteria; kingdom Pseudomonadati; phylum Pseudomonadota; species Pseudomonadota bacterium. Next base: position 84,201 of record JBCCHD010000012.1, read on the forward strand.
GACTGCGATACTTAAACGCCCGCAGATACCGCGTTGTCAGCGCCAAAAACCAAGAAAGATAGGCCAGCAGCCCAACAACACCGGACGTGTAAAGAATATGAAAATACAAATTGTGCGGGTAATGAATCGGTTCGTAACCCGGAATACGTCGCGTCCACTGATCCGGTAAGTAAAGCCGCGGACCATGACCGAGCACGGGCTTATCCGGTATCTTCTCTAATACGTAACTGAAGTTCCGCGTGTCGGGCGTCAAGCCATCAAACTCCGTGCCGAGCAGACGCTCAAACAGCACGTTATAGGTTGTGAATTTCAGTATGAAAAACGCGGCCGTACCAAATAAGATGGGCAATCCAACGCCGAGCGCCACGACGCGTCCGATACCGATTTGACGCACGAATAACAGCAACAGCAGAAAGAGCCCAAAAATCATCGCCAAAAAACTGCCACGACTACCGGTCGCGACCAAAAACGCGGCGTTACCGACGAACAGCCCGAGCAAAATCAGACGAACACCGGGTTTGCGGTAGTACATCAACGCAAAAACGAGGAGCACCAGCTGGGTGGCATGGAACGCACCATTGATGCCCGCCGCGCCGAACGATCCGATAAACCGCTGATGCTGCTCTAGGTTACTCGCCGTTGCCAATTCGCTGATGCCAAATGCGATACCCGGATTGAATCCGGTTGTAATTTTAATCGTGCTAAACAGCAACACTAAAAACCCCGTCGCAATGAGCATATTGATCCCATAGCGTTCATTAGTTTCGGATCTGGCGATAAAGTTGTACACCAAATAAAACATGACGAAGTTTGCGACTAAGGTGACCAAATAAAAGAAATGATCAACATAGGTGCTTCGATGCGCCTGCGAGGTGGATAGCAGTAGCGCAAAAAGAATGAGCATACCCGCCCATAAAAGGGGAAACGATCTGAGCCGACCACGCAGCAAAAAAATAAAGCCCACCATGTACACGAGCACTGTGTTAAGCGTGCCGTAACCTGAATTAATAATCTGGAATGGGATCATCAACACGAGCAATGTGATAATGCTCTTCTCCGACGCCGAGTACGCAATCACAAACATGATGAGCCCAAGCAACAGACCCACGATAAGCTGAGTTAACTGACTGTCAGTAAAATCCACGCGTCGCCTCCAGGGCTATAATCAGGTCGTGCGCCACGGCTTACTCGCCGTCAGCGCCTCCGGTTTCGGCGTCAAACTGCCGATATCATAAAAACTCACGTCGAACAGTTCCAGCACACGTTGAATGCCCGCCGCATCCTGTTTGGACAGGCGTTCAAGTGGCGTGGAGACAACGCGCTGACCCAGCGTTACACTCGACTGCTGTGATGGCCGTTGCAACAGCGCGTCACCCGGCCGATTGTCCAGCCCCAACGCGTTCAATAACCCACGCCAAGACGCATCGTCCTGCTGTGCAAGGTGCTCATAGAACACGAAACGCTCGGTGCTTTCTGCAAGATCCTCAAGCGGCAACAGGTTTTCAAGACACCAAATCAGTGTAAACATCTCCGCTTCGGTGCGCATCCTTGTTGCCCAATGTCGCCACGGTTTACCCATACGGGCTTCCAAACGCTCATCGACTTCGTAGCGGGCGGCTATGCGCGCAGCATCCCAATCGCCCTTGAGTCGAATCTGCGATTCAACGACCGCGGCGGGATGGCGAATAACCAGTGCCCAATGAGTGTGCGGGCGGGCGCCTAGTGCCGGTAACAACAAATTGCCCCGAATTAGCTTTACAAGACTCGGCAACCCAGGTTGGCGACGGTATCGACGCCGATGTCGCCAGAGTTTGCGCCAGTGCGCAACGAATCGTTTTATTGAGCTCAAATCGCTAAAACTACCGGCGGTCGGCCGAAGGCGATCCGGGCGCACTCGATAGTCAATCCAAGTCCGAGGGTAGCGGCCCGCCAACACGGCATCCACAAAGGCTGGTAGCGCATCGAGATTTTCCTCCGGCCGCGGCGGATACGCCGGCAAGCCGGCGTAGCGTCGGGTCAGTGATGCGGCACGCGACCAGCCTTGAGGGTGCAGAGGCTCGAAGACAGGATGAAGGTCGTTGGCTTCGCACAGCACATCCAGCAGCCAAGTCGTTCCACTTCGCCCAGAGCCCGCTAACAGCCTCAATGTCGTGGCGTCTGAGGTCACTAGGCCAGCTCCTCGCGACCCGTATCGGTATCGAGCAGTCCATAGACAAGCACTTTCAGCAGCACATTGACCACAATTTGCACCAACACAAACACCTGGAGTGTCCAGCTCGCCGATTGCCCGGTAGCGTGCGCATAGGCAAACACACCGACCTGCAACACAGCGATTGTCGCTTGTACCGCGAGCCAGTAATTTTGACGCCGTAGCGTAATCAACAACATGGCCGCCGGTGAGGTAATCCAAAACGACAATAACAGCGGCGCAAGAATTTCCGCGAACACGCCCGCCTCGCGCCAGTCGCTGCCGAGTACGAAAGTAAGCAGCTCCTGCCCCCAACCGTACAGAACAAACGCCGGACCAATACCGAGCACCAACATGACCAACATGGTTTTGAGGTAGGTGCCTCGCAGAGGAAGCCGATCGTTATGCATCGCGGACACTTTCTGAAGGAACACGCCGCGAAACGCATGAAGACCAAGTTCGACGGGCGCCTTGATTAATCGGTTGGCCATATAAAACAGTCCAGCAACTGCCGGTGAATACATAAAACCAAAAAATATGACGGGCAAATTCTGAGCAAAGGTCCGCACGAAATCTGCAGGCATTGTGTAGGTTGGAAACTCAGGATATTTCCTCAGCATGCCAAATAGTGCCGCACCGCTTTGATGACGTACGTCGTGACGATAGACCGGAAACGCGACGATGAGCCCCGCCGCAAAACCGATGAGCAGACCCGCGAGCAACCCCCACACGGTGCTGCCGATCCAAAAACCCAGGGCAATGCGAATGCCAATATTGACCAGCGAGTTACTCATTTCGGCCACCGCCATACGGCCGAACTGTTTTTGCCGAATCATCCAACCGTTGACGAGCAGTTTAAATGCGGCCGACAACAAAACCGCCAACGGTAACCACCAGGCATAGTGGCCAAGGCCTTGCACCAGACCGGTTTGCTCGCAACACACGCGCACAACCGCCACGAGCACTAGCGTTACCAGTGCGACGAGAACAGCAACCCACAATGTCGCACGCAGAAGTTGTCGCGCGTCCGACTCATTGTCTGGCAGCACCATCGCCATTTCATACTTTAGCGTGGCAAATACAGCAATGACGGCAACAACGGAAATAAACAACCCAATCACGCCGTAATCATCTGGCGTATAGAGTCTTGAGATTATCGGGATGGCGAACAACGAGATTGCGACAACCAGGCCGTTTCCTGCCAGCACTTTTGTCACATTGGCGACAAACTCGCTTTGCCGCAAACGCGCTAGCATGGTTTCGCTCCGCGCCGCGCCGCGAGCCTAGGCATCGTTAACTCGAGCCGTCGGACTGTATCGCGATGTCTTCGCCTTCGATGTGGTCATCCTCTTCATCCGATCGGCCAGCGAAGATACCGCCCATCTTGCGGTCGCGCACAACGTCTTTGATCACAGACGTCTCAATCACTTCGCTTTGTTCGGCAAAGCCGTACACTAAGGCCGTGTCGCAAATTGTGTTAATGACCCGCGGAATACCCCGGCTGTAGTACCACACCAGTGAGCAGGATCGTTCTGGAAACAGTTGCTCATCGCCACCGGCGGTCTTGACTCGATGATGAATGTAGCTGACGGTCTCCTGGGCACTGAGCGCCTCGAGGTGATAGTTCACTGAAATACGCTGCGCAAACTGGCGTAAGCTGGGCAACATTAAGGCGGAGCGCAGCTCTGGCTGGCCGACCAAAATCAGTTGCAACACCTGATTTTTGTCCGCGTTGATATTGGACAACATTCTCAGTTCTTCGAGTGTATCGATCGACAGATTCTGCGCTTCATCAATAATCAACACAGTCCGCTTATTACGTGCATACTCCTGCACAACGTAGTTGACGAAATCCTCATAGCATTCGACCTTCTCTTTGCCCTTATATTCCAGGCCAAACGCCATAAGCACCCACTGCATTAAATTACCAAATGACTGATGGGTATTACTGATCAACCCGACCGTAATGTCCTCGTCCATTTCATCAAGAAGTGCACGAATCAGCGTCGTCTTGCCCGAACCGATTTCACCCGTGATGACACTGAAACCCGAATTATTACTCAACCCGTATTGCAGCATCGTGAGCGCCATTTGGTGCTTCTTACCGAGATACAAAAACGACGGATCGGGAAGCAGCGTGAAGGGCTTCTCGTTGAAATTGTAAAACTGCTCGTACATCGTATTACCGGTCCACTAATGGCGTTCGCGTCTTTTGCAGACTAGTAGTTATAGGACTGCGAGGGTTCTTCTGCCTGGTTGAGCAAGGAACCGATTATTTTGGTACCACGCAATAGATCATAGGTTGTGGCCAGATCCTCACGCTTCGTCGCACCGCTTTGCACCACCACCAACGCACCATCCACGTTCGGCGCAAACGCGATCGCGTCGTCCGTTGCGAGTACGGGAGGCATATCGAAAATCACGATCCGCTCGGGATAGCGTGCCTTCAGCTCAGCGATGAGATCCAGCATGCGTGGCGATGACAACATCTCGGACGAATTGGTTTCCCTTTCTTTACCGGGTAAAACCACAAGTCGTTCGACCGATGGATTGAACAGTATGTCCGGCAATGGGACATCGTTACGCAGATAGTCAATGATGCCGTGAGGTGGCTCGTACCCGAAAAAATTGTGCACACTGGGGCGCCGCAAATCGAGGTCGACCAGCAAAACCGTATGCGTGACTTCACGCGCAAGACTAATCGCAAGATTGACCGCGGTTAGCGATTTGCCTTCACCTGGCCCCGGACTCACGACCATCAGGGAATTCCAGCCATTATCTCGCATGCGCTGGATAACGCGCGTGCGCAACATCCGATAGGCATCAGCCGCCATTTCCGCGGATTGCCCACCCAATACTCGATTCTGGTCCAATACCTGTTCGTTCACAGGCACTACGTGTGTTTCGCTGTATACGATTTTGTCGGCCCTTACGCTACTGTGCGCAGCGGAGGGTGTCGACGTTGGAGACTGCAGCACCTCGGACTCACGGGTGCTGTCTCCGGCTGCGTTGTTCTCACGCTCTTTTTTTGCGCGGTCCAGTGCCTGCTTAATTCGTTCCATTGCCTTGCCCTTATTGCTCGTTGAGCGTCATATAAAAATCAGAAACCGAGTTTTCTAAGTATCGTAAACCACAGCACATCCAGTGGTCTGAACGCAAAATGAATCACGATCAACAGTATGATTATCCCAACCAGTATGCCTGCTCCAATCAGCGCCCAATTCCGTCGAGACTTAGACTGATCGCGTCGATTGGCAATGACAGGAATCGATGCCAGAGGCGCCGAGCCGGCCACATCGGTGAGGTCAACCGCTTTGCGCACAGCGCTGTCGAGGCTCTCGGCGATTACCGCCGCAGCGATCGTACCGAACATCGACAAAACGAGCCCCAAAAACAACAGCGCAACGCGATTAGGCGAGTGTGCGGATGTGGGCGCAATTGGCGGCTCGATGAGGGTGAACTTCTGACCTTTTTGGCCGAGAATCACATCTTCTTCGAACTGCGACTGCCCCAGTTGGGCTTTGTAGTTTTGCAGCAGGGCGCGGCGGTCGGTGAGATCACGCATAATGGCGGAAAATTCGCGCTCAACCAGCGGCGCTTTGCTCAAAATATTTTGGTATTCCTGCGCTTTGCCATTCAGATCTTCCAGCGTGCCCATCAGCGAGCCCATTTTCGTCTGCACTTGCGCGAGATTGGCTTGCAGATTGATGTAGGCCGGATTCGTCGGAATCTCTTCGCCATTGCGATTTTCCTGCCGAGTGGACACTTCGTTAATAAGACGTTTGCTGACAAATCCCTCGGTACCATCACCCAATCGAATTCTCGCCCAGTTGCCCGCGTTCGAATCGATCAACGTTGCTTCGTCACCCTTGAGGAACGCGCCAACGATGGCCGAACCAGAAGACGCCTCGGCACGCACGTTTATGCTCTCGCGGACGCTCGACGCCGTGATGACTTTACGTCTTGAGCTGGTTGTCATGGCGGTGGAGCGATCCGCTTCCAGCGACTCAAGCTGCCGCTGCAATCGTTTTACTTCCGGGTGCTCGTCGCTGTAATCGCGACGCGCCACGGCCAATTGCGCTTCGGCCTCTAGAATTTGATCATTGAGCGCGCTCAGGTCTTGGCCCGCATCGCCCCCTGCCTCGGCAATGAGCGTCGCCAACTGTTTCTCTAGTCGTCTCACATCCGGATGATTGTTGCCGTAGCTTGCTTTGGCGGCGCGGAGTTGTCCGCGCGTCAACTCGATTTGCGCACGCGGATCGGTTATCGCCTCGAGCTGAGGATTACCGCCCGAAAACGGATCGGTTTGAATCAGTGATGACTGAAGGAAAATGCGCTGCTGCTCCAGTGCCGACACTTCACGCTGCACATCACCCGCATCGCGTTCTGTCTTTTGCATGAGCTGCATGATTAATGGCACGAACTCGGGCAACGCGCCTTCGTTCTCAGCCTTGAAGCGGGCTAATCGCTCCTCAAGATCGAGCACTTCCCGGTTGGTTTTCTCCACCTGCTCCTCAAAGAACGATACCTTTTGGTTCGCATCGGCAAGGCCCTGAGATTCGTTCTCGGTGCGATACAGCGTGACCAACGCATTGGCCACTCTCTGTGCCATCACCGCGTTGCGATGATCAAAACTCAGATCGAATGCGATCGTTACGCGTGTTGGGCGACCGCTGCGAGGATCGATTACATCGGCACTCACCAAGTCTTGCCGAATGTCTTCTCGCATCTCCTCGATAATTTCACTGCGAGGCAATCGCTCGATATCGTCCCGGTACAGATCGTACTCATCGATGATTGCCGAAAGATTGACCGAAGTGAGCGCACGCTGTTGAACTTTATAGACTCGAGCGTCGGCGTATTCGGTCGTCGAACGACGGCTGTCAAAATCGTCATCTACTTCCTGCTCTTCCAGCAAAATAGTAGCGGTCGACCGGTATACCGAGGGCAGTCCGATTGTAATGATCAGCGTGAGTGCCATAAGCGACAAAAACGTGATCAGCATTTGCGTCTTGCGACGCTTAACGATGCTGATGTAGTCACGCAGCGAATTCGTTCGTTCTTGTAATTCCATCTTGGGTTCCGGTTAATTTCTGAATTATCGAGAAAATCGGGTTGGCGTAAATCGGTAGTTAAAACCAGCAAAAATATTGATGCCTTCGCGTCGACCACTGACGGTCAACGATTCAAACGTTCGGTAGAGCACGCCGCCATTCACGCTCAGCTTGTTGTCAATTTGCCAAATAACACGCGGGCCGACACGCAAGCCATCGCGCTCAAAAGGAATACTCTCGTCAATCGATGCCGTTTCAAAGCCGGCCACCAACAAAGAGCCGGTCAACTTCTCGGTAAATCGATAGGTCACATTGAGTGTGAAACTGTCACGCTCGGTTAAGAAGTTCAGGCCAGCTGGCGTCACTTCTCGGGCAAGCGAAAAGTCGACGCCGTAGGTTTCCCCTTGATAGGTGAGCCCTGTATCGAGAACAAAACCGTCCGACTTCCCTTCGCTTTGAATAATGCGCAGTGAGTTATCAATTTCGCGGCATCGTCGCTCATTCTCGTTCGTCACGTCTCGATAACCAACAGATCCGCGGTAACTGAGTTTTGTCGACGACTGTCGATTGAAACCGACACTGATGCCGAGCGTTTCGGAGTCAAAGCGGTCAATGCCGTCGAAGCCGAAAACACACGCGAAAAAGGAGTCGATCATCGCGGTGGGCGGAGCGGATTGGTACTCATTGCCAAATGCAGTGATGTCAAATCGTGTTTTTTCGTCCCACTGATGCGCCCACGACACATCCGCCGTGTAGTAGTCGTAATCGCTAAACGAAAAGCCATCGAAATGGACATTCGAAAACGAGCCGCCGACGGTAAGCTGATTGGTGGGGTTCATGGTCCAGGTTACCGAAGGGCGAAAATACTGACTGTCGCGTCGATCCACCTCAAAACCGATCACCCCTAACTCCTGCAGCTCGGTTCCGCGCGTGTTTTGTCGTGCGTTTTGGGCGACAAAGTTGAAGCTCAGCGTTTCGGTACGCCGTGTCATTTGAAGACTGACATTCTGATTGTCAAAGTCGAATTCATCATCGTCGAACCGTTCGAGCGTGACGCGCGTATCGAGGGTCACTCGCCACTTCTCGGCCGATGCACTGGCCCGCAGACGCGGCGACAGCTCGAGTAGAAACGTCTCAATGCGACGATCGTCTGGGCTCATCAGTAGGTTGTCGTTCTGAGTGAGACGAGAATTAAACGATGGCTCCAGCACGAATTCGGCCGCCGCGAGCGGCAGCGTTACGCCGGCGCCGGCAAACGCCAGCACAAGCCTTGACCAACGCACGACTCGCGACTCGGGAAAACTGTAAGCGTTACGGAACAACTACCGTGTCCCCGCTCTGTAAGACAATGTTGGAGTCAAGCGAATTACCGTCTTTCACCGATCCATAGCGAAACGGGATAGCGATCTGATTACCGTTTGCATCGCGACGCAGCACACGGATTTTATTCTCGGCGGCAAATGTGGTCAGACCACCGGCCAACGCCAACGCTTGCATCACATCTAACTGCTTGTTGATGACAAAGTCACCTGGACGCGCCACTTTGCCCAGCACATACACTTTGTTGCCATTGGTGCTTAACACCGCGACGGTCACCACCGCATCGGGCACGAACTCAGACAGCTTGGCCACGACACTCTGCTGCACTTCCTCAGTCGTACGTCCCGCCGCTTGCACTTGTCCGACGAGCGGAAAACTGATGCCGCCGTCCGGCCGTACCAATACTTCGCGATTCAGTTCTTCTTCTTTCCACACGGACACTAATAAAATGTCACCGGCATTGAGTTTGTATTCTTCCTGCGCCTGAGCGCTGCTAATCATCGCCAGAAAGCCCGCGAAAAGGCACAGTTTCCACGATTTTTCGAGAGCAAACATGCGTTTCATTTTTCCTCCAAAAGAGCCAGTAACTTATTGAAAAACCAAGCGCGAAAGGGTATCGAAACCCCGTACCGCTTGCAACCGAAAGTATCTCCGGCCGCACAATATATCAGTGCTTCAGGGCAGAAATCGGACAATTCGGTCACACTCCGAACAGACAGCCGCATCTCTCGCCGTCTAAACGCTCAGAATCCCCCATTCGATGGTGCTGACCGGCGCCGGGTGGTGGCATTGTTATAGGACGTTATACGGGTCAGTCTGGGCGGCGCCGTATGCTCGATGCTCGCCTTGCCCATCTCTTTGCAGGATTCAAGCCAAAAGCTTAATATTTTTATTTTTCAGTTAGTTATCGACTTTACTTAAAGTGTTGAATTGTAGGGTGTAAAGCGGTTCGACAACATCGGCCCGCCACATCGGACATAACCTGCTTCGCTGTCGAACCCGCTCCCTTCCTTAGGGTGTCGGCGGGTCCGCGAGTTCAACCCGATTCGCGCGCGCCCGCACCATCGGTTTCGCAGTGCAAATAGCCAGCTCGCCGATGCGACTATCGGTCCTTCGGCAGTGGAAAAAATCGACGGGTGCGCTGCTGATAATCGGCATACGCGGGGCGTTTCTGGACCGAATAATATTCAGATGGCACCGCACCCGAATAATAAACCAGCGTGTTGTACATGTAGTAGGACACCAAAGCGGCACCGGCACCAAGACCGACCCAGACCAGTAAGGATTCGTGCCGATACAGTGATAGCCAGGCGGGAATGGCGGCGATCAGCAGACCGTTCCAGCCCATCCACTGTCCAAAGTAGTTGGGATGACGGCTATACGCCCAAAGGCCGATGTCACACACGCTGTCTGCACTACCCACTCGCCGCTGCACCCGGATAAATCGGCGTTTTTGTCGATCCGCGATTTCCTCGAATGCGAACGAGAGCAGCCAAATGGATATCCCCACTCCTTCTAACATTGAGAAAGTCGGCGCAGGATTTGCCGCGATAATCAGGGCTGGAAAGGCAAGAAACGAGGCGTTGAATGCGCCCTGAGCAATCACCTCGGTCTGGGCCGCCAACATCGTGTTGGCTTTTCCGGCCTTTTTCCATCGTCGCCGCTGATACGCATAACGGGGTAATTCCACCGTGAGGTGGCCCGACCACCAGTGTCGCAGGGCCATGAACCCCATTCTGGCGCCGATAAATAGATAGATCGCGCCGATTAACCATACTCGTGGCCCATGACCGTCCATTACCGCCACCGTCACCAACCCAATCAAGACAATACCCAGCGGCCAGCCAATGTCGACGTAAGACATTCGCTCAGTGCGATAGAGCGGCAGACACACAACCAGCGCAAACAACACGCCTTGGCACAGCGCATTAACGAACGCCGCGGCCGCCAGCGCCTCGCTGAGCAAAAGAACAGTCAGACCAAGAACAAAGGGAATGAGAATCGAGAGGTATTTCAACTCGTAGTCACCGAAGTCGGGGGAGTCGCGTGGGAATGGCAACCCGTCAGAGGCGCCAATCCGACGCATTGCGGTGGACGACTCGACTATTGCCCGAACGAACCATGTGGTCTGATCAAGCCGATTCGATCACGAAATGGGAAGTGGCGGAGAGGGAGGGATTCGAACCCTCGAAAGGCTACAAACCTTTGCTGGTTTTCAAGACCAGTGCATTCAACCGCTCTGCCACCTCTCCGGCGTAGGCGCTACTTCTCGCGCATTTTCGCTGGAGTTGGCGAAAGTATCAACGACTTTTTTCTTCAGGCGCGTCGACAAGAGGATACCCAGCCGCACTCATTCGCCTGTTTTCTGAACTGGGTTTTTGCATAACAAGTCAGTACACTCGCGTCATGTTGACCGAGCTTATCGCCTCGCCCCGGGCTGCGCTGCAGCGGGATTGCGACCCTGCGACGATCCTCTCTCTCGATCTCGCGCCTCGCCTCTTCGCGCCTTTTGCCATTCTCGCGACACTCCTCGCCACCCTTTTGCCGCCGATCGTCAGTGCCCAAACCGATCAGCCGATCAACTCCGACGAGCAGCTTGCCAGCTGGGAGCAGCGGTTGGATATGCTGGAACAGGCGCTTGACCGTACCGATATCGATGAAACACTAGCGGCGCGCGTTAAGACGCAGGCAGCCACCTATCGTGCCGAAGCACAAAGCTGCATCGATGCCGAAGAAGCCAAAATCGAACAGCTTGAGTCAGACCTGGCGCTGCTGGGGGCAGATCCCGTACCGCCGGAAGAACCGGAATCCACCGAGACAGACGATCCCCCCAAAGACTCGGTCGAGGAAGCGAATGACTTTGATCTGCGCCAGCTCGACATTGCTAATGCAATCACACAGCTTACCGTGCGGGTAAAAGAATGCCGGTTCTTGATTTTGCGCTCAGAGCGCATCGCTACCCGCGCGGCGAACACACAACAAGCCCTGAGCGCGGCGCGACTGGGTAGCCAAGGGCCACGGTTTTTTACGCAGTTGCTGGCGGCCATCAAACAACCTCAACACGTCTACGACGAGCTACAAACCGCGTTCTCGCACGAGTTGGAGCGCGGTCGACTCAGCGATGGGCGACTCGTGCGGCTGATCAGCGTCGCGGTGTTGGGTTGGTTGGTTGGCTGGTTACTGGGCAACTGGATGCTGCGCTGGAGCCAACAGCAACGCGGACGTGGCGGCGAGCCGACGCTGCTCACGGTACTCGCCCGCCACAGCCATGATTATTTGCGTTGGTTACTCTTTGGCATCGCAAGCTCGGCCATGCTGTTTATTTACTTCGCACCAGACGCCGTTGAATCACTGTTGTTTCGATTGTCCGTGGCGATTCTTCTTCTGGCCATGGGCCATATTGTGATCCGATGGATTATCGGGCCCTATTCGCCAGGGGCAGATTTTTTGGCGTCGCCGGATCTACCCCCGCTTATCGAGCGTCGACTGCTCTTGTTGGTTGTCTCAACACTCGTCGCATTGGTGTCGCTGGGTTTTGGTGCGTTTTCTGATAGCGCGAGTCAGTCCCATCTGTTGCTGCGCGCATTCGTCGTGTTGTTCTTAGCCACGGCATTGCTATGGTTACTGGCCGCAGCACGCGAACTGCCGTCGATGCGCGGCAAACTCTTACCACTTCGCATATTGCTGACGCTCGCTGCACTTGCCGCCGTGATCGCCGAGTTCAGCGGCTACCGCAATCTCACCAACCATCTTTTGACGGCAAGCCTGATCTCACTCAGCGCAGGATTGGTGCTGTGGACGGTACTGTGGATAATCCGCTCGCTTATGCGGGGACTCACCCACGGCACAAGCACGCTGAGCTATCAGATGCGCAGCTGGATGGGTATGCGGCCATCCGAAACCCGCGCCGAACTTGGTTGGATAAGGCTAATTCTAAATTTCGTGCTGTGGATTTGGTTTGCCGCCATTCTTATCTCGGCTTGGGACACCACCGGCAACTGGTTGCCCTCCCTTCGCAATCAGCTCGCGCAAGGCATTCCCCTGGGTGGCGACGCAACGCTCGTACTCACCGATATGCTCATCGGCCTTGGCGTTTTCGGTTTGATACTGCTCATTACCACGTGGATCAAAGCACGGCTCAGCACTCGCTGGCTCCGCGACACCGGCATGGATCGTGGTTCGCGTGACGCCGTCGTCACGCTGAGCGGTTACGTCGGCTTCGTGATAGCCACGGTGGTTGGCCTCACTACGGCAGGCGTTGACTTCAAGAGTCTTGCCATCGTTGTCGGTGCGCTGTCCGTGGGTATTGGTTTTGGTCTACAAAATATCGTCAGTAATTTTGTATCCGGACTTATCCTGTTATTCGAACGCCCGATCAAAGCGGGCGATTATGTCAGCGTCGGTGCGCTGGAAGGCAGCGTAAAACAGATCCGAATTCGTTCGACCGAAATCGAAACACTCGATCGGCAAACGGTTATTGTGCCGAACTCAGAACTGGTATCGACGCAGGTTACAAACTGGGTGCTGCACGATACCCACGGGCGTTTGCGACTGGTGGTGGGCGTGGCGTATGGCTCGGACACTGAGAAAGTCCGAGATATTCTCGAACGCGTTGCCGCCGATCACCCGGAAGTTCTCGACAAAGGCCCGACGCCTAAACCACGCGCGCTGTTCATGAACTTTGGCGATAGTTCATTGGATTTCGAACTACGCGTGTGGCTCCGTCAAATCGAAAAACGCTTTTTGGTTTCGTCCGATCTAAATTTCGCCATCGACAAGGCGTTTCGAGAGGCGGGTATTGAGATTCCGTTTCCACAACGCGACCTGCACATTAAATCCTGGTCGAACGATGTCCACGTAGGCGTCGATGCCGAATTTGAGGAGGAAAAGCCGTCGGACTTGCCGGCTGAATCGCCGTCTGAGCGTGTGGATGATGCCGCATCGGAAGAATCGAAAGACGATGTCGATACGCCCAACAAAACCGACAACCGACCTGAGTAACACCGACCTGCCCGTTAGGTCGATCAACTAGCGCGACAACGAGACTCCCCAGTCGGTTAACCGACCCATCACCCGCGCGCATGCACCTTCAGTGTTTCACCGATGTCGTTGAGTATGTGGCGCAGCGAATCATAGTCGGGGTGGCGCACACGCAGCCACGCATTCGCCATGTAGCCGGCTTCCACCGGCTGCGTGGGCGTACCCGGATTGGGTAGATGTGCCGCGACAATTCGATCATTGTATTTTTGCGTGACGTGCTCAACGCCCGAGTAGCCCACAATATGGCCGTCTCGATCAGGGCGCAAGGCGATCATGCCCGCCGCATAGCGTCGCGATGGGGCGGTATGCACCTTGCCGTGCGTTAACGCACAGGCCCACTCGAAATACAGATCAAAATCGTTTGCGGCGTTATACACATCCCATTGCCCAACTCCTGGTGGACGACAACCAATCTCAGAAAACTTGAGGCCTTTTGGCCCAAAGAACCACTCCATGTGCGTTGCCGACGTTTCGATATCCAGTGCCTTAATAACCTTACGTGCCAATTCGCGCACTTCGCTGTAGCCGGGCTCATCAATGCGGTTGGTTGCCACCATCTGAGGCGATATCCAGCGTTCCCGCATCGCTTCCAGCACATTAGGAAAGTAGTGCGTAATGAACTCGTGCTGCACTTCGCCATTAATCGTCAAGGTATCAAGAAACCCCTCATGGCCCTCTATAAACTCCTCGATCGCGACCGCATGACCATCGGCCAGTCCCGATTCAATGATCACCCGCTCAAGGTCGCCGTCACTGTTGAGTTTGAACGTTCCGGACGCACCGGCTCCATCTGGTGGCTTAACAATGAGCGGATAACCGACGCTGTCGGCAAACGCACGGGCATCCTCCGGGGTTCGTGCTCGCGTCGACTGCGCGCAGGGGATGCCTGCATTGCGCAGCGCGTCTTTCATCGCTGGCTTATCGCGACACAAAAAGGCCGTTTTTACCGACGTGCCGGGAATGGCTGTCGCCTCGCGCACTTTCGCCACCGGCATGATGTGTGCTTCGACAGTCGCCTCAATACGGTCAACCCATACTTTGCTTTGAATACCGCGCACAGCCTCGAGTAGAGATGGCTCATGTACAACTGATGCCACCTGCACATATTCGCTAAGCCAATGCTTAGTTTCAGCATCGAGGTACTCTCTTGGGCGTTCGCCAATACCAATGACGTTGGCGCCAGCGGCATGGAGCGCACGCACAAATTCGCGTTGATTGCTTGGAAAAGACGGCTCAATAAAAATGATGTTCATTTTAGTAACCTAAACAGCGACACGTAGCGCTCACCCTGTCGTTGCCAAGAAAAGTCTTGCTGCATGCCATTGCGCATGAGGCGCCGCCATAACTCGGTGCGCTCATACAGATCGAGCGTACGATTAAGCGCCCACGCCAACCCCGACTCGTCGTAGTGATCAAAAACAACGCCAGTGCCGGTGCCCGCCGAGGGATCGATTTGCACAACAGAGTCGGCCAATCCTCCGGTTCGTCTTACGACCGGGACAGTGCCGTACTTGAGACTGTACATCTGATTCAAGCCACACGGCTCATAGGCAGACGGCATGAGAAAAATGTCGCTACCGGCTTCGATCGTATGCGCCAAATCTTCATTGTAGCCACGATAAAAACACACGGCGCCAGGTGCCGCCTGTTGAAGCGCCTCAAAAAACCTTTCGTACTGGGGCTCTCCACTTCCCAACACCACCACTGAAAACGGGCGCCGAGCAAGCAATGCCGGCAACACTCCCTGCATCAGCACAATCCCCTTTTGCGATGCGAGTCGGGTCACAATGCCGACGAGCGGTCGATCGGGATCGACGTCAAGCCCCATTTGTCTCATGAGCTCGGTTTTACAGAGACGCTTCCCGGACAAATCATCCGATGTATAGTTCGCCGGTATGCGCTTGTCGACAGCCGGATCCCACTCACCATAGTCGACCCCATTCAGAATACCGACGAGCCGGTCGGACCGCGCACGCAATACGCCGTCTAGGCCCATCCCGTACTCCTCGCCTTGAATCTCTCGGGCATACGTGGGACTCACGGTTGTGAGCGCATCGGCGTGGAGCAAACCGGTCTTGAGAAAATTAATACGACCCGCATTGAGGTCATCCTGGTGAAGCATATGCGCGTGCTCGCCAAGATGGAGATCATTGAGTACCGACCGGTCAAACACACCTTGATAACCGATGTTATGAATCGTGAGAACCGATTTGGTCTTAGTAAACAAACTGTCCCACGCATAAATACTGCGCAAATAAAGCGGAACAAGCGACGTATGCCAGTCGTGGCAATGAAACACATCGGGCGCAAACCCCATGCGCTGACACATCTCTATGGCCGCACGAGACAACAAAACGAAACGCAGATGCTCGTCGTCATCGTTGGTATAGAGCCCTGGGCGATCGTAAAGAACCGGGCAGCGCAGCAGATAAATAGTGAGGCCACTGTCCGGTAGCGTGACGTAATCGATGCTGTACTCGATATCCCAAGGACCAATCGGCACAGAGATGTTTTGCAAAAAGTCGACCGGCCTAGCAGCCAATCCGTCGAGGTTGAGCGTGGCGTAACGCGGCATCAGTACGCGAATATCATGACCGGCCTGGTGAAGATACGCGGACAGTGCCGCACTGACATCGGCAAGACCACCGGTCTTGGCAAGCGGCGCGAACTCGGAACTCGCCAGACAGATTTTTAGCGGAGATGGTGCCACAGCGTGAGTCATTCGAATGAGAGTATTGCGTGGTATTCTACACGCAGAAGCAATGTGCTGTCCGCTTTTATCGAGACCGCGCGCACCATCTCAAAACTATTTTGGCAACAGGGTAAACGCTGTTATGAATGTGCTGATGATCTCTCCGGGTTACCCGGCCGATATGCCCGAGTTTGCTCGCGGGCTGTCTGAAAGCGGCGCACGTGTCTTCGGAGTGGGCGATCAGCCCGGCGGCGCCCTACCTGATCAAGTTAAGGCTGCACTCAGCAAATATGTCCAGGTGCGCACTCTTTGGGATACAAGAGAGGTCATCCGATCGCTTACCGACGCGCTTCGCGGCCATACGCTGGACAGCATCGAGTGCCTCTGGGAGCCCGGCATCATGCTAGCCGCCGAACTTCGAGAACACTTCGGTACGCCAGGCTCGACAACCGAACACGCTCGACTGTTCCGCGATAAAGAGGCGATGAAAGTCGCTCTCGATCGAGCGGGAATTCGCACACCGCGACACCGAGCGGTAGACAGTGTGGCGGGCTGCTGGGAAGCCGTTGAAGAAATTGGTTTTCCCGTCATTCTCAAACCGATTGATGGCGCAGGATCGGCGGATACCTATCGGGTGAATACACCCGACGAATTGCGCGACGTGTTACCGCGTTTGCGACACGTCCCAACTATCAGCATTGAAGAATTTATCGACGGCGAGGAATACACGTTCGACACCATCAGTATCAACGGCGAGATCGCCTTCCACAACATCGCGTGGTACCGCCCGCGCCCTCTCGTTGCCCGCAGCAATGAGTGGATTAGCCCTCAGGTGATCGCGTTGCGCGACGTGGAGAGTGACACGCTCGCAGAGGGCGTGCGCATGGGTCACGAGGTGCTGCGTGCTCTGGCGTTTGGTACCGGTTTTACGCATATGGAATGGTATAAAAAGGCGGATGGTGAAGTGGTATTTGGTGAGATTGGCGGACGGCCTCCCGGCGCGCACCAAGTCGATCAAATGAAATTCGCGTGCGATTTCGACGTGTTTAAAGCGTGGGGCCAAGCGATCTCGCAGGGCGTGTTACGCGAACCATTCGGGCGACACCACAATGTGGCGACCATCTACAAACGAGCGCGTGGCGTGGGCCGCATTAGTCACGTGGAAGGCGCGGATGTTTTGCAGCGAGAGTTTGGTGAGCATGTGGTGTGGAACACGTTATTGCCGCCGGGAAAACACCGGCGCGATTGGCGTAAAACGTTGGTGTCGGACGGTTTCATCATGTTACGTCATCCCGATCTACAGACGACGCTCGACATGGCCGACAAAGTCGGGTCGGACCTTCATCTTTTCGCTGAGTAAGTGTCCGGGCGCGCGAGCACACAGTACGACACCCATGCGTTAGGCTAACTCTTCAAGGTATTTGGGCAGCATTGCACGCCAAGTGATCCAGTCGTGATGATAGTCCGCCCCCCACGAATCAACCCGGTTCGGCACGCCCTTGGCGCCAAGAAGATTCGCGATACGCCAGGACTGTCCAATATCTTCATAGTCCCCTTCACCGGTTGGCATCAGCACAAAGCGAGACTGAAGCGCCTTGAGCATCGGTCCCTCCAGATCGGGCAAATAGTGCAACGGAGATGAAAAATAAAAGTCCTGGTTAAAACTGCCCTCGAGATACTTGGACAGATCGTATGTGCCGCTCATCGCAATCGCCAGTTTGTAGGCGTCTGGATGACGGCACAACGTCGCAACCGCATTAAACGCACCGATCGACGCGCCGGCCGTCACAATCTCAATCTCGTTCGACCGACAGTCCGTGCGAATAGCCGCTGTAACCTCTTCGTAAATAAACGCGTCAAAACGGTTTTGCAACCGCGAGCAGTACTCGGCCGACTCTCTACCTGAAAACCAAGCTTCGCCAGCAATACTATCGACGGAATAGACCTTAATTCGACCCGCATCGATGAGCGGCTGAAGTACCCGGATCATCAAAAATCGTTCAATCTCCTCCGCGTCACCGCCGGCGGTCGGAAACAGGAGAACCGGTGTGCCGTAATGACCCCAGCGAACCAAGCGCATCTCGCGTTGTACATTGCTCGAGTACCAATGCGTGGTGTCTTTCATGCGCGCTGTCCTGCGTCGAAGTCGCGCCACGCCTGGATACGACTCCAAAAGAGCTCAGTAAATTCTTCGTGCTCGTGCTCAGGATAGAGCGACTCGACTTTTTCACGAATCGCCTCTTTGACCGACGCGGACGCGAAATACCGATGGGCAATGTCATCGAGATGATCGAGATGTCGGTCGCAAAACGCTTCAAATTTCTCCACTTCAAAATGTGTGCGCGCAATGTTGACGTACTCGACCAGTTTTTCATCAAACGACCAGTCTTTATCCGCAATACGAAAATACTTGTCCCAATTTAGGCCAGTGCGAACCCGGCGCTTCGTTGCCGCACAATAGACAGACCAGCGGAGATTAGCCTTAATCAGCCACGGGAAATGAAAATGCAGCGATGTGACCTGCGAATCGGGACAGGCATTGGCAAAATCGATTGGCCGCCACTCACCGTTGCTCAGCAAAGACTCGCATGAATTAAAGTCCCACCCGAAAAAAGCATTGATAACCATCGTCATATCTTGCAGACGCTTCTCTTGCTCAGGCGTAAGAAAATCCGTTTCCATTCGGTAGCGATCATGCAGTGGTGCATCGGGATCGTAATTAACGCATCGAAACTGAGGCCCCATCCCAACACAGCGAACGAAAATGTCGAAGGGCACCACGCCCTCTTGTAAATTCATTACCCGCGTGCCGCTGGCGTCATACGCCTTCATCAAGGACTCGCTGTCGTGAATCGCTGTGACACCGACCCACGCACCCCCATCGTACGGTTTCATAAACAGCGGATAGCCGATCTGATCGCCAATACTGGGTAAGTCAAACATCTTTGCGTAGCGCTGCAGTGTCGGCTCCAGGTCTTCGGAATTCTCATAGGCCTTCGGCGGTATCAGCCATGTACGGGGAATTGGAAAACCAAGTCGCATCATGGCGCAGTAAGAGGTCTGTTTTTCCATGGACTGCAGCGTCCAAGGGCTATTAAACACGTACAAATCGTTTATTAATATGGCCTTCTTTATCCACTCGCGCGAGGTGTGATACCAATGAGTCAGCCGATCGATTACCACGTCATACTTGCACGGCTGCATCAGATCAAATGGCTCGATGGCCACACGCTCGCTCTCAAACGACAGCGTGTTCTTTCCAATCTTGATCGACAAATCCAGCTCTTTGAGCAGCGACTCGTAACAGATGGGCCAGCAAATATCAGCACCCAACGACAAACCGATATAGCGAGTTTCTTTTGGCATAACGATCACAATCCGTGGTCAGCAACAGCGATTACTATAGCAGGACAACATGACGTTCGCGTACTTTGTCGACTCTATTCGTAAACCATCCAGCCGGGACCCGGCATGATCCACGACAAACCCGTGCGAAGGCGATCCCGCCAGTTTTCCCAGTTGTGTGCGTCGCGGGCTTCCTCAAACCGCACGTCGACGTTCTTTGACTGTAAATGCGGGACCATTGAGCGGTTCTCATAAATCAACGACTCATACACACCGCAACTCATGTAGACCCGCCGCACAGGTCGTGTGGCATCCTCGCGAAACGCGTTTACAAACGCCACAACCGGATCAAACACTTCGCCTCGCCGATGACGACCAATGTCGCTAAAAGCAAACGATCCTGACTGCAACAGCAAGGAACCGAAGAGATCCGGGTACTGCCAGGCCACGTGCAACGATGCGACACCACCAAAACTAGCCCCCATGACGCATCGCGATTCAACCTCTGGAAGCAGCGGATACTGTTCGGTTAAAAAAGGCAGCAGCTCTTTAGCGACAAACGTGGCGTGGGGTGAATAGCCGGCATACTCCCGAATGCGATCGGGCGACTGGATCAGTGCCACGACCATTGGGGGTATTTCTAATTTATGTGTCAGATTGTCCAGGACGTTCTTGAAATCGGCATACCGCAAGTAATCGATACCATCGTGCACGATCAAAAGTGGATAGCGACGATTCTCACGGAACGTGGCCGGCAAGTACACTTGAAATTCACGTTCCTCGCCAAACGCCTCGCTGTTTATTCGATTGACATGCAAAGATCCCTTGCGCGACTCCTCGCTGTAGAGTGACCACGCGGGTCGTTTATAGCCCGCGCCGCGGCACACTGAGTTTGCACCAAATGGGTCGCGCGCTGTGACCGGATTAAGCGGATCGAGTATCAACTCGTTTTGACCACTACGCGAAACGTCGAGTTTGTACTCGATGCGCGAGCCTTTGGGCAACTGCATTGTCGCCGCCCAAAGATCGGTTCCTTCCAGCGACTCAAATGGCTGCGCGGTATCGAGCCCAGAAATCCAACAGCGTACGTAAACCGCATCAGCCGCACCGCGAAACACAAACGTTACGCTATCGCCGTCGATAAGCGGAAACGTCGTTCGGCGAATCCACTTATCGATTTTGGTGGTCGAAGGTGGCTTGCCGGCCAGTAGTTTCTCGAGCTCGCGATTCATGCGCGCTTGGCCAGTGCGTTGACAGGTGACAAGTTGCCGTCTCGCGAAAAGGTGTTAACCGCAATGCTGTCGGTATATCGACCGTCTTCAACCTGTATTAACGAACCGCTATCGAGCGTTAGACAAACGGCCGGCGAAAATCGACGGCTAAACAAACCAATGTGCGCTGCGCGTCCCGTGTCGAGTCGATTGCGCGCATCAGGTAGCAACACAATCTCCGGCAGCACACCCAATCCGCGACTAATAATCTCTGGTTCGCGCCGACCTTGCGGCATACGATCATGGTACAAAACAATTCGTTCGGTCAGCACCATTGCGCCCGCTGACCAAGCGATCAACGGCTTGTCGTGTAGTAACGAGCCCATGCCAAAAAGCTGAAGTCGATTGAGTAACACCATCACATTACCGCCCGTGATGAGAACGCCCGAACACCTCGCCAGATCCTCTCGAATGGCGTCTACATAGCGTCGGAGCTCGGCATACGAATCCACATTAAACTGCTCGTTGAATTCAGCATGAATCTTATCCATCTGCCTAACATGATGGCGGTCGAGTGCGCGAAGCTGAGAAATGGCATGGCGACGCTCTTCGGCAATGGCGTCCGCATCGCCATTGGCCGTCAGGATTTCGCGCGCGGCGAGAGTGAGTTGCTTTAATCGTAGTCGATACAACGACTGCTGTTGCTTGAGACGACGCTGCCGAATCGAATGGGCTTCGCGCAGCGCATCGTCCGAAAGAAACAACGCTTCTGCGCGTCGATAGATCTGTAAGTCGAACAAGGGACAACGCGTCAGCGCACGCACGTCATCAATGTCGCCCTCCGCCTCTTGCCAGGCGGCCGAAATTACCGCCACATCGTCGGCGCCCAGATTCGCCCGTTCCATGGCCGCATCCAAGTTAATGGTTGGTCGCTGAGGGCCGAGCAGCAGACGCCGAGCGCCACTCATTCCGTTTCCACCCGAATGGTCGAGATAATATAACGTAGCGCCCGATCGACGACCTGCGTGTCGGGGTGCCGCACGATGACGTAGCCGTCACCCTCATAGCTGTCGCTGCGCGGTTGGCCGCGTTGAGGGAGCTTGGCTTCGACCACCACGTCGCCCACCTCGCGCTGCACGCGGTCCAATCCCTGCACATGGCGCACGCGCCGGCCGCCCTGCCCTCGCAGATACGCGGCACCCACCGCATGGGTTCGCTCGGGCGGGTGGAATTCACCAAACGCCACGAGCCGCGGCCAGGCCCGGTAAAAATCGAGATCATGCGCGTACGACAACAGTGACGTGATTTGTGCACCCGGCGGTCGGGCACCGACTTCCGAGATCGCGATGCGATTATCCGCCACACGAAACCACTCCATATGGCTAAGACCCGTGTCCAAACCGAGAGCGTCTACCGCCGCAAAACCCGCGTCCCGTATCGCGTCAAAATCTTCTCCATCGATCTTACGCGGCAACATCACGCACCACTGAATCCAATCATTCTCCAGCACATCGAGGGGCGTTGGTGAGTAAACACTGATCGAGTGCCAGACCGCCCAACCCTATTCGAAGAATTCATACGTGGCCAGGAATATTCATTTGATAGTGTGGTCATTCAGGGTAAGCCGGTCTGGCACTCGATCAGTGTTTACTCACCAACGCCCCTCGATGTGCTGGAGAATGATTGGATTCAGTGGTGCGTGATGTTGCCGCGTAAGATCGATGGAGAAGA
>JBCCHD010000013.1 GCA_039028935.1 Pseudomonadota bacterium
CACACTATCAAATGAATATTCCTGGCCACGTATGAATTCTTCGAATAGGGTTGGGCGGTCTGGATGCAACGGATGCTGCTGCAGCCAACGTTGCGCATCCGTCGCCGTCTCCAATCGATAGGTGGCCTTCCCACCCGCGCCATCGGGCGGCTTGACCACCACGGGCAAACCCACCGCGTCGAGAAAGGCGCGCGCCTGTTCCACAGAGCCTATAAGCGCATGTCGTGCGCAAGGAAGACCGGCCGCGCGCAAAACGTCTTTCATCGTCGACTTATCGCGAAAATTTCGTGACGCCTCGCTAGAGAGCCCAGGAATGCCCAACGCTTCGCGTGCCAGCGCCAAGGGCACCTGGAGCTGCTCGAGCGTAGCGAGATACGCGGTCGGTTGGCCGAACTGCCGCGTCAAATGTTGAGCGGCTTCGGCCAGCTGCACAGGATCAAGACCATCCTGGATACGCCAATGGCCGGCAATGCGTGCACGAATCTCGGCTGGGATTTTTTCGGCCGGATCCTGACTGACCACGGTGAGATGGGTATCGGGAAGATGCGTTGCACCGCTTAAAAAGCGCAATGTAGCGTCCATGAAAAACGGCGCCGCGTAGATAACGTGATAGGCCATACTAGTGCGCGGTAATCAGCACGCTCCGGTCGATATAAGAAACTCGATTATCCTGCTTGACCCAACCAAACACCAGTCATTTTCGGCGCTTGCTCGACTGATAATCAGGAAGACGTCACGATTGCTAAGCTGCCAGCCGGCACGCTAATGTCGCGACCACTGACACGACACGCCGCTTCCGACGTCTGGAAAACCAGATGCCAGGCACCCGCGCAAGGTGGATCCAGCACAAAACGGCGCCCCCGGTCGGTGGGATTAAAGACCACCGCGAGCTGTTGCGCCGCCAACTCGTTCGCCTCATGCACAACTAATGTGAACGCCTGATCTTCATGCCAGTCATCACCGAAGCGAATACGGCCGTTAGCGTTTAGCCAAATAATTTGTATCTGCGAATCGGCGTGCTCAATGCCCCCATGCACATATTGATCAAGCCGCATCAGTGGGAGTTCACGGCGCAGGGCGATTAGACGCTGAACTGTCTGCGTGAAGCCCGGGTCGCGTTCGAGTCCGGCCCACTCAATCCAACCGATCTCGTTGTCTTGCGCGTACGCATTATTGTTCCCCTGTTGTGAGTGGCCCAGCTCATCGCCACCCAGCAACATCGGCGTGCCCTGTGAGACGAATAACGTGGCCAATAAGTTCAGACGATGACATCGGCGAGCCTGCCGGATGCCAAAATTGTCGCTCGGCCCCTCAATGCCAAAGTTGACGCTGTAGTTGTGATTATGGCCGTCACGATTCGATTCACCGTTTGCCTCATTGTGTTTTTTCACGTAGCACGCCACGTCGTTGAGCGTAAAGCCGTCGTGGGAGGTGACAAAGTTCAGGCTCGCGGACGGGCTGCGTCCATTGTGCTCAAATCGCTCCGAGGAACCGCGCAATCGCTGCGCGAGCACGCCACTGCCACCATCCCCTCGCCAAAAGCGTCGCACATCATCACGGTACTGATCATTCCATTCGCCCCAACCCAATGGGAACTGTCCTAACTGGTAACCGCCTGGTCCGGTATCCCACGGCTCTGCGATCAGTTTGCTCCGGGCAAGCACCGGATGCCGGCTGATCTTTTCGAGCAGCGGGTGCGCAGACGAAAAACCCGAGGCGTGTCGACCCAAGACTGGAGCCAAATCGAAGCGAAAACCGTCGACGCCCATTTGCTGCGTCCAGTAGCACAGACTATCGATCACCAATTTCTGCACCATCGGTGCATCCGCATTGAGCGTGTTTCCACAGCCGGTGTCGTTGATGTAGTGTGTGGCATCGCCATGGACCAGTCGGTAGTAGGCCGCGTTATCAATACCGCGAAAGCTCAACGTGGGCCCGCGATGATCGCCCTCTGCGGTGTGGTTATAGACCACGTCGAGAATCACCTCAAAGCCTTGACCGTGAAGGGTATCCACCATCTGGCGAAATTCGAATACCGGGTCGACGGCAGCATAGCGTGGTGCCGGCGCGAAAAACCCGATGCTGTTATACCCCCAAAAATTCCGCAGCTTTTTCTGGTACAGATGATGCTCATCAACGAAGGCATGCACGGGCATCAATTCGATGGCGGTAATACCCATTGCTTTGAGGTGCGCCAAGATCTGAGTGTGGTGCATACCGCGAAAACGACCGCGTTCGTCCTCGGGAATATCGGGATGGCGCATAGTAAACCCGCGCACATTCGCTTCGTACAGCACGGAGTCGGCCATGGGAATCGGCACTCGACGTGCCAGGTCAGGCCCATTGGCTGTCACCACACACTTGGGCATATACGGGCCGCTATCGACGTGGTCGTTCGCGCTCAACGCCGGATGCCAGATGAGCTCACCACTCAGCCGGCGCGCGTACGGATCGATTAACAGCTTGGCGGGATTGCAACGATGGCCGAGATCCGGAGCGTACGGTCCGTGGATACGCAGGCCGTAACGTTGGCCCGGCTCACAACCGGGCAAGAAGCCATGCCATATGTCATCGTCACAGGCGGGTAAATCGATATTCCCCTGATGATGACCCTCAATGGAATACAAACAGAGCTCGACCCTTTCGGCGATACTGGAATACACCGCGAAGTTGACGCCGTCCGCATGAGCGGTCGCGCCAAGTTCGCGTGGATCACCTGGCATCATGACGAGCGTTTAACGGACTCGAGTCGCCAAATGTCGTTGTTGTAATCCGTCATCGTACGGTCGGTTGAAAACCCTCCTGACGACGCGGTGTTCAGGATACTTGTCCGCGTCCAGCCATGCGGATCCCGATACGCGTCGTTTGCGCGCTGTTGCGAATCGACAAAAGAACGAAAGTCTGCGACGGTCATCCATTGATCATACGGGTCGAGAATGGCGGCCACCACATCGCGCAGAATGCCTGGCTCAAAGCGATCAAAGTGCCCGCTTTGCAAAAGCGCGACCACCCGCTTGAGATCGTCATCCTGCTCGACAATCTGGCGCGGCTGATAGTTTTGCCGCATCGTCGTCACTTCTTCAACGGTGTGCCCAAACAAAAAGAAGTTGTCCGCCCCAACGGCGTCGCGAATTTCGACATTAGCGCCATCGAGCGTGCCAATCGTAATCGCCCCGTTCATCATAAACTTCATATTACCGGTACCCGACGCTTCCTTGCCTGCGGTCGAGATCTGTTCGGATAATTCCGCTGCCGGGCAAATGATCTCCATGGCCGTAACGTTATAGTCCGGCACAAAGACAAGCTTGAGCCGATCCTGCATATCGGGATCGCTATTGATGACATGGGCCACGTTGTTGATGCACTTGATTATCGCCTTAGCCATGACGTAACCCGGCGCAGCCTTACCGCCGATCAGAATGGCGCGGGGCACTAGAGCCTCTCCATCACCTCGACGGATACGGTCGTACAGGTGAATGGCATGCAAGACGTTCAAGAGCTGGCGCTTGTACTCATGGATGCGTTTGACCTGCACATCGAACAGCATGTCCACGCCCACCTGCACCCCGGTTTTTTGATACACAAACTCGGCGAGTCGCTCTTTATTGCTCGCTTTGACGCGTCGCCAGGCGGTTTGAAACACCTCGTCGTCAGCGTGCACCTTGAGTTTTTCGAGCTGCGGTAAGTCCGTAATCCAATCTCGTCCAATACGACTCGAAATAAGATCAGTGAGACCCGGGTTGCAGGCCGCGAGCCAGCGACGCTGCGTTACGCCGTTGGTTTTGTTATTAAACTTTTGCGGCCAAAGCTCGGCGAAATCTCGAAACAAGCCTTCCGTCAGCAAGCGTGAGTGCAGTTTAGCGACCCCGTTGACTGAATAGCTACCCACAATGGCAAGATAGGCCATGCGGATCATCGGCTCGTGCCCTTCCTGAATCAGCGACATACGGCGCAGGCGATCGTTATCACCCGGCCACTTTTGGCTGATTTCGACAACGAACCGCGCGTTGATTTCGTAAATGATATCGAGCAAGCGCGGTAACAAACGACTGAACATGGATACTGGCCACATCTCAAGCGCCTCCGGCAGGAGCGTGTGGTTGGTATAGGCCATCGTGCGCGTGGTGATCGACCAAGCGCGGTCCCAGTCCATGTGCTGCTCATCGAGCAGTAAGCGCATGAGCTCTGCAACCGCAATCGCCGGGTGTGTGTCGTTTAACTGAAACGAGTTCTTGTCCGCAAACTGGCTGAAGTCGTTTCCGTGACGACTGCGCCAATGAGAGAATATGTCCTGAAGACTGGCCGACGCTAAAAAGTACTGCTGCCGCAGCCGTAGCGCCTGACCGTTTTCCGTCTCCGCATTGGGATAAAGCACCATCGTGATGTTTTCTGCCGCGTTCTTCGCCGCGACGGCATCGGCATAACTGCCTGCGTTAAACTCCTCTAAATCGAATTCATCCGTGGCTTCTGCCGACCACAGACGTAACGTATTGACCACCTCGTTGCGATAACCCGGCACGGGCACATCATACGGTATCGCTTTGACGTTATGCGTATCGACCCAGCGGTAACGCAACACACCCGCATGATCTTTGTACGCTTCGCTGCGACCGCCAAATCGGATGACTTGCGAATACTCAACGCGTTTCACTTCCCATGGAAAACCCTCTGCAAGCCACGTATCCGGCTCCTCCATTTGGTAGCCATTCACGATTTTCTGGTGGAACATTCCGTAATGGTAGCGAATACCGTAACCGGTAACCGGC
Organism: Pseudomonadota bacterium; assembly: GCA_039028935.1. Taxonomy (NCBI): domain Bacteria; kingdom Pseudomonadati; phylum Pseudomonadota; species Pseudomonadota bacterium. The sequence goes on from JBCCHD010000013.1 coordinate 4,767, forward strand.
AATCCGAGCGTCGCACAGCTGTCTAAAAAACAGGCGGCTAGTCGTCCCAGACCGCCGTTACCTAAACCCGCATCGGCTTCACACTCATACAGTTGCTCAAGCGCTACCCCATAGGACTCAAGCGCCGCCGCGGTCGGTGCTTCGAGATCCAGGTTCAGCAACGTGTTGCGAAAAAGCCGGCCCATCAAAAATTCAAGCGACAAATACGCGGTGCGCCGATGATCGTTATCCGACACCGCCTGGCGTGTTTGTGAGAGTCGCTCGAGCAGACGGTCGCGCACCGCCATGACCATCGCCTGATACGGATACGGCGACTCAAGGTCGACATTATGCCGTCCAAAGGTGTAGGTCAGATAGTTGGCAAAGCCCGTCGCAAGCGCTTCTGTGGTCATGGTCAACTCCGCGGTTTCGACAAGCGGCGCCGCGTGTTTTTCCGTATTCTGTTCTTCTGATGCGTGCATCAGATCCTCCCTTTAGCGCCTATGCGCGCTCGATATAAAGTGTTGCCAATCCTGGTAACTCAAATTCGATAAAGTGCGGTCGTTTGTCGTGGCGCTGGTCGACGGCGGACATCACGGAAAACTGGCGACCGGAGCCTCCATACACGGCATCATCCGTATTCAAGATCACTCGGTAATCGCCCAGTTCCGGCACACCCAAGCGAAAATTCTGCCTCACAACGGGCGTAAAATTAGTGACGCAGATCAGATATTGTTGTCGTAAGTCATAGCGAATCCAGGACAACACGCTCTCATCGTGATTGTCGCAGTCGATCCAATCAAAACCCTTAGACGAATAATCGACTTCATAAAGCGGCGCGCTTGTCCGATACAGGGCGTTTAGATCGCGCACGAGATTATGTACACCTTCATGCACCCGATAATTAAGTAAACCCCAACTCAAGGCGGACGAGTAATTCCATTCTTCATAGGGCGCTATCTCAGCCCCCATGAACAACAGTTTCTTGCCTGGGTGCGCAAACATATTCGCCAAATAAGCACGAAGGTTGGCAAATCGCTGCCATTCGTCGCCCGGCATGCGGCCGAGCAATGAGCGCTTACCATGCACGACCTCATCGTGCGAGAGCGGTAAAATAAAATGCTCGCTAAACGCGTACATGGGTGAAAACGTCATTCTATTATGGTGATGCTTGCGATGCAGCGGATCCTCACTCATATAGGCCAGCGTGTCATTCATCCAGCCCATATTCCATTTGAACGTGAAACCCAATCCACCGGTCGACGTATCATGCGACACTCCAGGCCAAGCGGTCGATTCTTCAGCAAACGTCGCGGCACCCGCCTCGTGCACATCCGTATTAAGGCGACGCAAAAACGTGACGGCCTCAAGGTGTTCGTTGCCACCGTGTTCATTTGGCACCCACTCGCCTTCTTCACGCGAATAATCCAAATACAACATAGAAGCCACGGCATCAACGCGCAGTGCGTCAATATGAAACTCATTGATCCAGTACAGCGCGGACCCGATCAGATAATTGCTGACCTCGCGGCGCCCGTAATTGAAGATCAGCGTACCCCAGTCGGCATGGGCACCCTTGCGCGGATCTTCATGCTCGTACAGCGCCGTGCCATCGAAGCGCGCCAGACCATGTTCGTCACGCGGAAAATGGGCGGGCACCCAATCCACAATCACACCGAGCTCGGCTTGGTGACAGCGGTCGACAAAATAGCGAAAGTCGTCGGGTTCTCCGTAACGAAATGTCGGTGCAAACATGCCGATCGGCTGATAGCCCCATGAGCCATCAAACGGGTGCTCGGTAATGGGTAACAATTCTAAATGCGTGAAACCCATATCGACGGCATAAGGAATGAGTGTATCGGCGAGTTCTCGGTAACTGAGAAAGGCCCCATCCTCATGGCGACGCCACGAACCAAGGTGTACTTCATAAATGCTGACTGGACGGTCACGCCATGCGTCGCCCTGCTGACGCGTCCGCCATGCGGTGTCATCCCAGTGGTACTCACTGTGCGTGACGATCGACGCGTTCCCCTGCGGTGCTTCATGCTGATTTCCATACGGGTCGGCTTTGAGCGGCAGTCGCTCGCCGCGCGTATCCAGCAATTCAAACTTATAGCGCGACCCTGCGCCAAGCTGCGGCACGAACAACTCCCAGTAACCGGTGCCCACATAGCGACGCATCACATGGCATCGCCCGTCCCAACCGTTAAAGTCGCCAACCACGCTTACGCGCGATGCATTGGGTGCCCAGACGGCAAAACAGACCCCCGGCACTCTGTCTAACGTGCAGCAATGGGCGCCCAGTTTCTCGTAGATTCGTCGATCGTTGCCTTCGCCCAACAGATGTAAATCCAGAGCACCTAACCGTGGCGCAAATCGATAGGCATCTTCACGCGTTTCTTCTCGCCCATCGTGATGCACGATGTGCAGCACGTAGCGCCGTTTCCGGGGCGGCATGACACCGATAAACAGGCCCGTGTGGTGAACGCGTTCACATTCGGTCAACAGCTGTCCGCGTGCCCCCACAAGGCTAACGCGGCGCGCCGTTGGCACGAACACTCTGACCACACGCGCCTTGCCCGACGCATGAAGCCCCAAAAACCCAAACGGATTGTCATGCCAGCCGTTCGCCAACGCCTCAATCTGGTCTTTATGACGCTGCGTGTCCGCGGCAATGGTGGTCATGGTGTCCACGGCAACTCAGACCGTTCGCGACGTGGCCCGCGTGCAACGTGCCGTTGCCGTTCCAATTTGGTGTCGGCGCTCACGATCAGCGTGAGAAATAATGAAGCTGCTGGCCCAGCATGTCCGGTGTAACGAGCGTAATGCCATTGGCGGTGACGCGAAATCCGCGCGCCTCATCGTCGGCCTTGTTCACTCCGATTTCCGTCCCGTTGTCGATTTTGGCGCCGCGATCAACAATGACGCGATGGAGACGACAATTGCGTCCGACCGTCACGTCAGGAAGCAACACCGACTCTGTGATATTCGAAAACGAGTTAATCGAACAGCGCGAAAAGATCAGTGAGTTTCGCACGCGCGCGCCAGAGATTACGCAATCCCCTGACACCATCGACTGAATGGCCACACCCCGACGATCCTCATGATCAAAGACAAATTTAGCGGGGGCAGACTGCCATTGGTGAGTAATGATCGGCCAGTCGCGATCATACAGGTTGAGTTTGGGTGTCACCGACACTAGGTCCATGTTGGCCTCCCAATAGGCATCGAGCGTGCCCACGTCGCGCCAATAGGGCTCATCGACTGAGCTCGCATCTCGAAACGGGTGGGCATAAACGCGATGGTCTTCAATGACCGACGGAATAATATTGCGACCGAAATCATGTTGGGTCGTTTCGCGACTTGCATCGGCTTTGAGTTGCTCGAACAAAAAGGGCGTCTTAAATACGTAGTTCCCCATGGACGCCAGACACACATCGGGCTTTCCCGGCACCGGATTGGGCTTTTCGGGCTTTTCGTCAAACGCGATAACCCGACCTTGCTCATCCACTGTCATCACGCCCAATGCACCCGCCGCTTCTTTGATCGGCACCTCAATACAGCAGATCGTCATGTCCGCATCTTTTTGGGCATGAAAGGCCAGGAGCGGACCATAATCCATTTTGTAAATGTGATCGCCGGCCAATATCAGCACATAACCGGGTTTATGCGTACTCACAATGTCCAGGTTCTGATACACCGCATCGGCGGTACCACGATACCAATCGTCACCCAGTCGCTGCGATGCGGGGAGAATTTCGACGAATTCTTGGTGTGACGAGTGGAACCACGACCAGCCTTGCACCAAGTGGCGTATGAGTGAATGTGCTTTGTATTGAGTAAGGACACCGATACGTCGGATGCCGGAGTTGATGCAATTGGATAGCGGAAAATCGATAATACGAAATTTACCGCCGAAGTAGACAGCCGGTTTCGCCCGCCACGAGGTGAGTTCGTAAAGACGGGACCCCTGCCCGCCTGCCAGCACCAACGCGACACAGTCGCGCGTCAATCGGCTCACAAACCGTAAATCTTGGATCGGGTCCGGCTCACTCATGCTTAACTCACCTGTTCGCTTGATTCACCTGTGACTTTATAGTCGCACAAAATGCGGCATCGATTTGGTCTTTCTCAAGCCGCCAGCGCCAATTGGCTCCCGATTCACCGGGTGTATTGAAACGCGCGAACGAACCGAGTTCGAGAAAATCCTGCATCGGCACAATGCAAAGGCACGCATCCGAGGCCAGTGCCATATGCACAACATCACGTGCAATGGTGTCGGCACTACCGCCGGTCAGCGCCAGCGCCGCATGCTGCGTGCTGCGTATGTCCTCGGCGGAACGTGTATCGCCGGGTGCGCCATGGAACCAACCGTGCGTGGTGTCATTGTCGTGTGTGCCGGTGTAGCACACGCAATACGACGGCACGTGTGTCGGATCAAAACCGTCGTCATCGATCTTAAATTGCAGCACAACCATACCCGGCAGTGCGTGACGATCGCGTAATTGCTCAACCTCGGGTGTGATTAGGCCAAGATCTTCTGCGACCAACGCAAGATTGGGCAGCGCTTGTTTCACCGCGAAGAAAAACGCATCGCCCGGACCCGAGAGCCATTGCCCATCGCGCGCAGACGACGCACCTGACGGCACCGACCAGTACGACTCCAAACCCCGAAAATGGTCTAACCGCACGCACGCCGCGCGACTGGCCGCGGCACGCAAACGTGCAATCCACCACGAAAACCCGGTGTCGGCATGGTAAGCCCAGTTATAGAGCGGGTTGCCCCAAAGCTGGCCGTCCTCGCTAAAGTAATCCGGCGGAACGCCCGCAACATTCTGTGGCCGCCCATCGTCATCAACCTCCAATAGCTCGCGATTTGCCCACGCATCCGCACTGTCGAGTGCAAGATAGATTGGCACATCGCCCAGCAGCAAGACGCCCTGTTTATTGGCGTAAGCCACTAGGCGCTGCCATTGATCATGAAACAGAAACTGCAGCACCTCTTCGGCACGAATCGCGGCCTGGTGTTGACCGGCGAAGTCGGCTAAACACACCGCATCGCGCTGACGAAATGACGCCGGCCAGTCAAGCCAGCATTGCTCACCAAACTCGCGTTTCAACACCCGAAACAGGGCGTAGTCGCTCAACCAGTGCTGTTCTGGAGCCGAGACGAACGCCGCCAATCGTCGTTGTAGTTCGGGAGTTGCTCGCTGGTCAAACGCCTCGGCTACCGTCGCGAGCACCGCACGCTTGGCTGGAATCAGGGCGCTGTAGTCGGTCTCGGTCGACGGCAACGCCCGAAGCGCTGAGACTTCCGCGTCTTGCACCAGGCCATCGCCAAGCAAGTCGGCCACGTCAATGAGAAGCTCATTTCCCGCAAAGGTGGACAGCGGCTGGTACGGTGAGTCGCCGTAAGCGGTTGGGCCAAGCGGCAAGAACTGCCAGGCGGTCAAGCCCATCGCACACAGCGCATCGACAAAGCGGCGCGCATCCACACCAATGCTGCCCACACCATAGTCACCCGGTAGGGACGTGATGTGCAGTAGCGCACCGGCTCGCCGCTCAGACCAGAGCGACATAGGTTCGATCCGTTGATTCACGCAGGGCCGCCAAGGTCAGCGCCGCAGTCGGCGTCACGTGCTCGCGATCCGCCTAGCGTGTCTATTTGAGCACCTTCACACCACCCATGTAAGGGTGCAACGCCTCGGGCAGCCGAACGCTGCCATCCTCTTGCTGACCATTCTCTAAAATGGCCACAAGTGCGCGACCCACCGCCAGGCCAGAGCCGTTGAGGGTGTGTAGCGGCTCTGGCTTTCCGTTGTCCGGATTGCGCCAACGGGCCCCCATGCGCCGAGCCTGAAAGGCCTCACAGTTACTGCATGACGAAATTTCCCGATACGTGTTTTGAGCCGGCAGCCACACCTCCAAATCATAGGTTTTCGCGGCACCAAACCCGATGTCGCCACCGCACAGTGCCACCACGCGATAGGGCAATTCGAGTTTTTGCAGGATCGTCTCGGCATGCCCGGTAAGTTCCTCGAGCGCCGCGTTTGATTCGTCCGGCCTCACAATCTGAACAAGCTCAACCTTGTCAAACTGGTGCTGACGGATCATGCCCCGTATGTCGCGCCCATAGGACCCCGCCTCAGAGCGAAAACACGGCGTATGCGCCGTAAACTTCAGCGGTAACGCATCGGCCTCCACAATCTGATCCGCCACGAGGTTGGTCAGCGGGACTTCGGCCGTCGGAATCAAGTAGAAATCTTGATCATGGTGCAACTTGAACAAATCTTCCTCAAACTTAGGCAATTGGCCCGTGCCGAGAAGCGTTCGATCGTTCACCACGTATGGCACGTACGCTTCTGTGTAACCGTGTTCATGGGTTTGCACATCCAGCATAAACTGCGCCAGTGCTCGATGCAGCCGGGCCAAGGGCCCCTTGAGCACCATAAATCGGCTGCCCGTGAGTCTCGCCGCCGCCTCGAAATCGAGCGTGCCCAGCGCTTCGCCAATAGCAACGTGATCGCGTGGTGTAAACGAAAAGGTGGGCACGTCTCCAACCCGCCGCACCTCAACGTTGTCCTCTTCGCTTTCACCTTCCGGCACATCCTCTTGCAGCAGGTTGGGTAAGCTCAGGACAATCTCGCGGAGCGCGGCCTGATTGGCGTCATACGCTATTTCGGCGGCCTTGAGTTCGTCACCCAGGGATTCCACCTCAGCCAGCAATGGCGCGATGTCTTCGCCGCGCGCTTTGGCCTGACCAATGCCTTTGGAGCGCGTCTTGCGTTGATTGCGCAACTCTTCAACTTGAAGCTGCAGGGACTTTCGCTCGCCTTCGAGCTCATCAAGTTTCTCGCTATCAAGCTTAAACCCTCGTCTTGCAAGGTTTTTTGTAACTGCGTCAAGGTCAGTGCGCAACCGTTTTGCATCGAGCATGATCGAAGCCTTTCGTGTAATGGGTGTGGGTGGTTAGAAACTGCGGGCCAGAACAACGCCAGCCAGCGAGGCGATCACGCAAATTATCAGGCTCCCGGCAGCGTATAACAAGGCCGTTTTGAGCGCTCCGCGCTCGATGAGTTGCAGTGTCTCAAGCGAGAAGGCCGAAAACGTCGTAAAGCCGCCGAGTAATCCGGTGATCAACCCCGCACGCCATAGCTCGGAGGCCTCTTTATCACCGAGCCAAACAAACAACAGACCGATTGCAAAACTACCTACCACGTTTACCAGCAATGTGCCGAACGGCAGGCTGTCATTGAGTCGCAGTGCGATAAACCAGCGCGACACCGCCCCCACCGCGCCACCCGCGGCCACCGCCATCCACACGGTCACGCTAGGCATTTCGTGCCTTTTTATTACGCGCTCGAAGCTCGGTCAGGCGTGCCGCGATTTGCGTTTCCAGCCCTCGATCAACCGGCTCGTAATACACTCGCGGCAACATCCCGTCTGGAAAATACTGCTCTCCAGGCACAAAACCGTCGTCATAGTCATGGGCATAGCGATAGTCTTCACCGTGGCCCATTTCCTTGGCAAGCGCGGTGGGCGCGTTGCGAAGATGTGCGGGAACCGGTTGTGTCCCGCCCTCTTTCACATCGCGCATGGCGGCTTTAAACGCGGCGTACACCGCATTACTCTTTGGCGCACACGCAAGAAAAACCACCGCCTGGGCAAGCGCTAGATCCCCCTCTGGCGACCCCAAGCGCTCGAAGGCCGCGGCGCAGTCGCTCACAATCCACAGTGCACGCGGATCGGCATTGCCAATGTCCTCGCTGGCAAGTCGCACCAAGCGCCGGGCTACGTAACGCGGATCACAGCCTCCATCCAGCATGCGGCACAACCAGTAGAGCGCAGCATCCGGATCAGAACCGCGAATCGACTTATGCAGTGCCGAAATCTGGTCATAGAACTCGTCCCCACCTTGGTCGAAACGTCGAAATTGTCCAGCTTTGGCATCATCAATGAGGGCATCAATGGGCGCATGAGACGGTTCTCGACACGCCTTGAGCACGAGCTCCAACAAACCCAGACCGCGGCGTGCATCGCCATCTGCCGAAACCGCTAGTGACAGGAGCTGTTCTTCCGTTAACGCGGGTGCGTCCTCTTCGGTGCTGAGTGCGCGCGCCATGATGCGTGTGAGATCGTCGGTGGTGAGCGCCTCGAGCACATAGACGCGTGCACGTGACAGCAACGCGTTATTTAAGGCAAAGGAGGGATTCTCGGTGGTGGCGCCCACAAAAACGATCGTACCGTCTTCGATGTGCGGCAAAAAGGCATCCTGCTGACTTTTATTGAAGCGATGGACTTCGTCAAGAAAGAGCACGGTCTGTTGATCAAATGAGGTTTTTGATTGTTTCGCCGCCGCAACCACCTCACGTATGTCTTTCACCCCACATGTCACCGCCGACATCGACACAAAATCGGCTTGATGTCGCTCGGCCAACATCATTGCAAGCGTGGTTTTGCCCGTGCCGGGCGGCCCCCAGAAGATCATTGAGTGTAGTTCGCCACCCGCCAGGACACGTGTCAACGCACTCTGGGGTCCGAACAAATGTTGCTGCCCAAAAAACTCGTCAACCGACGTTGGGCGCAAACGATGAGCCAATGGCGTGGCGGCACTCACTAGAACACTCCTTGAAAGCAATAATGGTGCGGCTTGTGCAGGCGTTAGGCAAGCCCGCTCTTCGATGTGCACGCGCAGTCGCGACGCATCACCAGTCTGGCCAAGCAACGGCCGTCAAAGACGTGTCGTGTCGGACCGCAACTATTGCAGGATACGCGGTCAACCCCCTCCGGTCACCGCTTCAACTCGGCAGACGACGCTCCAGCCATCGGCACCAACCGTTAAGGCCTACACGACTTAGCCTTTTGCCCACCGCGAGGCCAAGGCCATTAAAGACCATATCCACCACGTCAAAGGTGCGCTCCCCACTCCACCCCTGAAGGCACTCAAGCAATACACTCAATCCAAACAAGCCCAACACGACCACCCAGTACGCGCGTCGTTTGACGAGCCCGCCAAAGTAAATCGCGAGTGTGGCATAGGCAAGAAGATGCTGAAGTTTGTCCGATAGCGTTACCGGGACAGGCGGTCCGCCCGGTGCGAGACTCAGATACACCACGACGGCAATGAGTAACGCACCACCTACCCACCACATAGGGGCCAGGCGCAGCGCATAGAAATCGGGCGAGGCCATCAGTAATGCGGCAGGAAAACGGGCAGATGACGTTTAGCGTGGAGAAGGCTGACCGATGAGGCTGGCTCCATCCGGCACCGTAAATTCGAACAGGGTGTCCGCGACATCCGCGTTCACATCAACCTCTGAAAACGCAATTCGCGAGGTTTGATCAACGCGATCGATCAGCTCCATCAGTGAGATGCGCTCGTCAGTGAATCGAATACGCACCGTTACAAAATCTGAATTTCGGTCACGGGTTTCGAGCACGATCCACTGATCGCCTTCCGTTTTATGCGAACCCACAACTTTGAATCCTTCCGCTAGTTTGCTCGAATCACCACCCAGCAAGAGACTCGGGTTCGCCCCACGGTAGTCGGCTAATGAACTGACATTTACCTGTTCTAGCACTTCATCGAAATGCCAAAGATCAACGCCATCAGCCAGTAATAGTGACGGATCCGGACTGTCGTATTGCCAACGAAAGCGACCGGGGACTTTAATCGCCACCGTACCGTTTGACGCAGCCGTTTGCCGGCCCGTGTCATCGAGCAAGACGGATGAAAAGCGCGCCGTTAGGCTTTTCGTGTCATCCATGTAGCGTTTTAAACGCTCCAGCGCAGCTTCCTCTTGAGGCGACAGCGTATCAATGGCCGTCGTCTCGACCGCCGGTTGCGCCGAAATCGGCCCCACGATTAACATCATTGAGAAGAGCGTTAACGCGGTAGCGATACGCCGTTGAAATGCCGGATAGCCCGTTAAGCGGGTCACTCGTTTTTCCACCAATTTCATACCTCTTTTTTAACAATACGGTCGACGTCGGACGATCACGGACCACCTTATCGCTTCACGCGTTGCCGCTTGATGGCCACCTGTCATCGACGGCGGCTTTCGACGATCGGCTAATCCTTGGGTGGCGGGGGCGCAATCACCTCACGCGAGCCATTTGATTGCACCGGCCCAACCACACCGGCTTCTTCCATGGCCTCAACCATGCGTGCAGCGCGGTTGTAGCCCACTTTGAGTCGTCGCTGAACGCCCGAAATAGAGGCTTTGCGCGTCTCAGTGACCACTTGAACCGCCTGATCGTACAGCGGATCCTGCTCGGAATCTTCGCCGCTCTCTTCGCCTGCCAGTCCTGGAATTGGACTGCTGGGCCCGGATAAAATTTCATCAATATAGTTGGGTTCACCCGCCTGTTTAAGATATTTAACAACATCGAGCACTTCGTGATCATCAACGAACGCCCCATGAATACGGGTGGGAATTGAGGTACCACCGGGCAGATACAGCATGTCGCCGTGCCCAAGCAAGTGCTCGGCACCCATTTGATCGAGAATGGTTCGACTGTCGATTCTCGACGAGACCTGGAAGGCAATTCGCGCCGGGATATTGGCCTTGATCAGACCGGTAATAACATCGACTGACGGACGCTGCGTGGCGACAATCAGGTGGATTCCGGACGCACGCGCTTTCTGCGCCAACCGCGCGATGAGCTCTTCGACTTTCTTGCCCACCATCATCATCATGTCCGCCAGCTCGTCGATGATCACGACGATCAGCGGCAGCGCGTTGAGCTCCGGCGCGTCCTCCATGGCATTGCCGTCCTCGTCCCGCTCCACTTTATAGAGCGGATCGGACAACGGCTCGCCAGCGGCACGCGCATCCTCCACCTTGCGGTTAAAACCCGCTAGATTGCGTACTTTGAGTGCCGACATCAGCTGATAGCGGCGCTCCATTTCGGCCACACACCAGCGCAATGCGTTAGCCGCCTCTTTCATGTCGGTTACCACCGGTGCGAGTAAATGCGGAATCCCCTCGTACACCGATAGCTCCAGCATCTTGGGATCGACCATGATGAGGCGCACTTGATCGGCCGTGGCTTTGTACAACAATGACAGCACCATCGCATTGATGGCCACAGACTTACCGGAACCGGTGGTACCGGCGATCATCAAGTGTGGCATCTTGGCCAAATCGACGGTGACGGCGTTGCCAGCAATGTCCTTACCCAGCCCGAGTGCGAGGGGCGCTTTCATTTCGTCGTATTCGGAGGACTGCAACACTTCGCCGAGCGAAACCAGATCGCGCGTTTCATTGGGTATTTCCAAACCAATCACCGATTTACCCGGTATCACTTCCACCACCCTGACGGCGGGTGCGGACAACGCCCGGGCCAAATCGCGCGACAAGGCAGTCACTTTACTGGCCTTGAGACCTGGCGCGGGCATGAGCTCGAACCGTGTCACCACCGGCCCAGGATGAACGGAAACCACCTGCGCTTCGATACCAAATTCGCGGAGCTTGAGCTCAACTTGCTTCGACCGTGCTTCGAGCGACTCGGCGGTATACGTCGCTTTGGAGGGCGGTGGATCGTCGAGCAGCGCCAGCGGCGGCAGCTCATTGGCTGTCGCGCCCTCGAACAGTGACGCCTGACGCTCACGCTCTTTGCGATCGCTCACAGGCTTTGGTGCGGCCGGCGGCTCGATTCGCGGAGCAACCCGGGTTTTGCTGGCGGCTGTTTGCTCTTTGATCGACTCGGCGCGCGCCTGTTTGACACGCCGACCCGCCATGCGATCTCGCACACCATCGCTCCATGCGCGCAGACGATCGACAAAGTTGAGTACGAACGCGCCCAGCGCGTCCATGATGGCGAGCCACGACACGCCCGCAAACAGCGACACCCCCGCCAGCCAGACGCCGAGCATGAGCAACGTCGCACCGAGAGGGCCCACACCGCCCGACATGCCCTCACCGACCAGCTTGCCGAGTACACCTCCGCTGGAGCTGGGCAAATCGGGATTGGAAAAATGCAGCGTCGCCAGTCCACAGCTTGTGGCCAGCGTGAGAAAAAACCCGATCGCGCGAAAGCTCAAGTCTTGTTTAGACACATAGTCACTGACCGTTCGCGATTTGAATAACATCCAACCGACAACGGCGAGCATTACCGGAAACAAAAAGGCGGGGCGCCCAAAACCGAAATAGAAGGCGCTGGACATCCACGCGCCCAGCGGGCCGATAAAATTGTGCACGCGATCGCCCGTGCCGGTATCACTAAAACCCGGGTCGGCCGGATGAAAGGTAATCAGCGCCAAGGCCAGGACCAACGCCAGCACGCCGAAAATCCACAGCGCGCTCTCGCGTAAGGCCCGGCTAACCGACAGCCCCATGACCGGTTCTCGCGTGTTCGATGCGGTACTCATACCCTCTCTCTCGTCGTTGCGTGAGTCGCCCGATTTCCAGCCCGCAACGATTGGCCGACAATCGACACACACAGACTGTGGACGGGCGGGGGGAGCGGTTTATAGTTCATGCAAATTCCGTGGTGATTTGTTACCGTTGCCAGCCCGTTCAGACGCCTGACTCGCGCTCGAGAACGGACGTTAATTTCAGTGACAAATTCAATGAGTAAGTATACATGAGCGACACACAACATTTCCGACTATTGATTCTCGGATCGGGTCCCGCTGGCTACACCGCTGGCATTTACGCCGCACGCGCGAATCTGGCGCCCGGACTGATCACCGGTATCGAACAAGGTGGCCAACTCATGACCACGACCGAAGTCGAAAACTGGCCTGGCGATGCACACGATCTGCAAGGGCCACAGCTCATGCAACGCATGGCCGAACACGTCGAACGATTCGATGTGTCACTGACTTTCGATCACATTCACACCGCGGACCTGAGTCAACGGCCCTTTCGATTGACCGGTGACCAAGGCGTCTACACGTGCGATGCGCTCATAATCTGTACGGGCGCAACCGCCAAGTATCTGGGACTGGAGTCTGAGGAAGCGTTTAAAGGTAAGGGTGTCTCGGCCTGCGCAACGTGCGATGGGTTTTTCTATCGCGACCAGGACGTCGCCGTCATAGGGGGCGGCAACACCGCGGTAGAGGAAGCGCTCTATCTGTCGAATATATGCAAGAAAGTGTATCTCGTGCACCGTCGTGACGAGCTGCGCGCTGAGAAAATTCTGCAAGACCGCGTGTTTGCTAAAGCCAACGGCCAAGGCAATATAGAACTGATCTGGGATCATGAACTCGACGAGGTACTTGGCGACGACACGGGCGTCAACGGCATGCGCGTTCGCTCAACTAAAGACGCCAGCACGCGGGACATCGATCTGTCGGGTGTGTTTATCGCCATCGGTCACAAGCCGAACACCGATCTGTTTGTTGATCAGCTAGACATGGAGGGCGGCTATATCATCGTCGAGGCCGGGCGTGATGGCAACGCCACCGCCACGAGCATTCCGGGGGTGTTCGCCGCGGGTGACGTGGGTGATCACATTTATCGCCAAGCGGTCACATCGGCAGGTTCGGGCTGCATGGCGGCACTGGACGCGGAGCGCTACTTGGACGCGCTCGACGATCAATAAATATCAGGCCCACGGATGACGGCCGTCGTATCGTATGTTGACCGCCTGTCAGAGGTTGCACGTGACGATTGGCAAGCGCTGGTCAACGATGACAATCCCTTTGTCAGCTATGATTATCTGAATGCGTTGGAGCAAACCGGCGCCACCGGAGAGGCCACCGGCTGGTCGCCTCACCACGCGCTCGTGCATCGCGGCGATGCACTCATCGGCGCCCTGCCGCTGTATATTAAAGACGATTCATGGGGCGAGTTTGTGTTCGATTTTGCGTGGGCAGAAGCGCATCATCGTCACGGTATTCCCTACTATCCCAAATTGGTCACTGCGGTACCGTTTACACCCGTCTCCGGGCCAAGATTGCTCGGTAATATGGATGACCGCCCTCTGATTGATTCGTTGCTGTCCGCCCTGCGCGCAAACGCCGGGGCACTCAATGCGTCCTCGTGGCATTTATTGTTTGCCACACCGGCCGATCTGGATCGGCTTCGCACGTTCGACGACATCATCATTCGGGAAGACTGTCAGTATCATTGGCACAATCAAGACTATCAGTCGTTCGACGATTTCCTCGCGTATTTTCGTTCATCTCGGCGAAAAAAAACGCGCCGCGAACGGCGCAAAGTACGTGATGCTGGAATTATCGTAGAGACACAGCGCGGCGCCGATATGACCGACGAGCAGTGGACTCTTTTTTATGATCTCTATGCGTCCACATTTTATCTGCGCGGTCGAGCACCCTATTTCCAACCCGATTTTTTTCGACAAATCGCTGCGTCTGATCAACTGGACATGCACATTTGTTTTGCCCGTCGTGATCAGACGGTAGTCGCCGCTTCCTTGTTTTTTGTCACCGCTGATACGCTGTATGGGCGCTACTGGGGCGCCAGCGAATTTATCGACGGACTGCATTTCGAACTGTGCTATTACCAGGGCATCGAGTATTGCATCGAGCATCAGATCAAACGCTTCGATCCCGGTGTCCAAGGGGAGCACAAGATCGCCCGGGGTTTTCAAGCCACGCCCTCTTGGTCCGCACACTGGTTGCGCCATGCCCCGTTCGCCCAGGCGATTGCCGATCATGTCTCGCGCGAAACACGACACGTGCAGGCTTACGCCAGTGAGGTCGATCGTCACTTGCCGTTTCGACGTGATCGGAACACATCGTGAGCGTCCTGCATTGGATTCCACCCGATGCCGCGCCCGATGCGTTTCCACCGGTCAACCAGGCCCTCGCCTATCCCGATGGCCTCCTCGCAGCGGGTGGCGACCTGTCTGCAGAGCGACTGCTGGCCGCCTATCGCCGCGGTATTTTCCCTTGGTTTGAAGAAGGCCAGGCAATCCTTTGGTGGTCGCCCAATCCCCGCACCGTGTTTGTGCCCGCCGACCTACATCGATCGCGCTCGCTGCGACGGGCCTTGCAGCGAGAGCCGATTCGAATTTCCCTCAACACCGCGTTCTCCGACGTAATGAGCGCCTGTGCGGCGCCACGACCAGGCCAAGACGGCACATGGATTACCACCAGTATGATGACCGCTTATCATCAGCTACACACCTTAGGCCACGCGCACAGTTTGGAAGTCTGGCGTAACGAGAACCTCATCGGTGGCGTGTATGGGCTGGCGATCGGTGCGGTCTTTTTCGGCGAATCGATGTTTAGTGCCGCGACCAATGGATCCAAATTTGCGCTGAGCGCGCTGGCCGCCCTGCTTGAAAAACACGAATTCGCCCTCATTGATGGGCAAGTGAAGTCACCCCATTTACGCTCGATGGGCAGTATCGAGTTGCCTCGAGAAGAATTCATCGACCGGCTCGATCGACACTGCCCGCGGCGGATTGATCGAAATTTGTGGCAAAAAAACGACGATGTTGACGTTGATATCGTAAAGAAAGTCTAAATTTAAGCGCTTTTCATTGCATTAACGTGTCGTTTTATGCACACTTCACGCTGTTTCTGTACCACACGAGGACACCACATTTATGGCGAAAGAAGAAGCCATTCAAATGGAAGGCAAAGTGATTGAAACCTTGCCGAACACCATGTTTCGCGTTGAGCTAGAGCAAGGCCATGTCGTCACCGCTCATATTTCTGGCAAAATGCGCAAACACTATATTCGCATCCTGACCGGTGACGCGGTCACCGTCGAACTCACGCCATACGACCTGACCAAAGGTCGCATCGTGTACCGGGGTCGTTAGTGGTCCAAGGGGGCTTGCCCTCTGAATACGCGGCTTAGGCCGTTTGAGAATTGCAAAAAAAAAACAGCGGCCAATGGCCGCTGTTTTTTTGTTAGTGCACTTCTGCCGGTGGTGGCGATTCGGGTAGCTCGCCCGGCATGCAAACCAGCGAAATATCGTCGTCAACGACCGTCACCTGGACGTGTCCGCCATCGGCCAAATCGCCGAACAACAAGGACTCGGCCAGCGGTCGTTTGATCTTCTCCTGGATGAGACGAGCCATCGGTCGAGCACCCATTGCTCGGTCGTAGCCACGTGCGGCCAACCAGCTGCGGGCGTCGTCATCGAGTTCAAGCGTGACGTCTTTATTCCCAAGTTGTGATTCGAGTTCAACCAGCATCTTATCGACCACCCGCTCAACAATGGGCAGCGACAGCGCCTGGAACTGGATGATCGAATCGAGTCGATTTCGAAACTCCGGGGAAAACAGTCGCTTAATTGCTTCACCGCCGTCCGTGCTGTGGTCTTGCTGAGTAAAGCCGATTGAACTCCGGCTCATTTCATGCGCGCCGGCATTCGTCGTCATCACAATGATCACATTACGAAAATCCGCCTTGCGACCGTTGTTATCGGTGAGCGTACCGTTGTCCATAACTTGCAACAGCAGGTTGAATACTTCGGGGTGGGCTTTTTCGATTTCATCGAGTAGCAACACCGAATGCGGATTTTTGTTGACCGCTTCTGTCAGCAAACCGCCCTGATCGTAGCCTACGTATCCCGGCGGCGCGCCAATCAGGCGCGACACGGTGTGGCGCTCCATGTATTCAGACATATCAAACCGAATGAGCTCGATGCCCATTTGCAGCGCCAGCTGCCGCGTGACTTCGGTCTTACCCACACCAGTGGGTCCAGCAAATAGGAATGAACCCACCGGTTTATTCTCTTCGCGCAATCCCGAGCGGGCCATTTTGATGGCGGACGCCAACGAATCAATCGCCGGATCTTGACCAAAGATCACCAGTTTGAGGTCGCGATCGAGCATCTTGAGTGTATCGCGATCCGTGGCCGACACTGATTTGGGCGGAATACGTGCCATGCGTGCAACGACGTTTTCGATCTCAACAATGGTCACTTTGTCGCGCACTTCGTCTTCCGGACGCAAGCGCACGTTAGCGCCCGCTTCATCGATCACATCAATCGCTTTGTCCGGCAGTTTACGGTCATTTAGGTGACGGTCGGCAAGCTCAGCCGCAGCTTGAAGCGCCTCGTCGGTGTAACTCACACCATGATGTTCTTCAAATCGTGACTTCAGGCCAACCAGAATCTGGTGGGTTTCGTGGATACTGGGTTCGTTAACTTCAATTTTCTGAAAGCGTCGCGCCAGCGCATGGTCTTTTTCAAAGATACCGCGAAATTCGGTGTACGTCGTCGACCCGATACAGCGAAGCTCGCCATTGGCCAGCACGGGCTTGATCAAATTCGACGCGTCCATCACGCCACCCGATGCGGCACCCGCGCCAATGATGGTGTGAATTTCGTCAATAAACAGCACCGCGTTTTCTTTGGCCTTCAGCTCGCTCAGTACGCCCTTCAGTCGCTTCTCAAAATCGCCGCGATATTTGGTGCCGGCGATCAACGCACCCATGTCGAGCGCATAAATTGTGCAGTCGGCGAGGACATCGGGCACTTCACCGTGATGGATACGTCGCGCCAGACCTTCGGCCAGCGCCGTCTTACCAACACCCGCATCGCCCACGTAAAGCGGATTGTTTTTCCGACGTCGGCACAAGATTTCCACGGTGCGCGATACTTCCAAGTCACGTCCGATCAGTGGATCGATCTTGCCTTCCGCCGCTCGGGCGTTGAGATTTGTTGTGAACTGATCGAGGGGGCTTTCAACCTCAACCGCCTCGGTCGCCTGCTCGGCGCGCTGTTCACTTGTGCTGGTATTCGAGGGATCCGGAATTTTCGACAAGCCGTGCGAAATGAAATTAACCACATCTAAACGCACGATATCTTGCATATTCAGTAGGTAGGCGGCGTGACTCTGTTTCTCGCCAAAGATCGCGACCAAAACGTTGGTGGCCGACACCTTTTCCTTGCCGCTGGACTGAACGTGGAAAACAGCCCGCTGCAAGACACGCTGAAAGCCGAGCGTGGGCTGCACTTCCTGTGGCTCGTCAGATTCAACTCGCGGGGTAGTTTCGTTAATGAAGTCGGTCAAATCGCGGCGCAGCTTTTCAATGTCGCCCCCACAGGCGCGCAGCACTTCCGCCACCTGCGGGACATCGATGAGTGCCAACAACAGGTGTTCAACGGTCATGAACTCGTGCTGCTTATCACGGGCCGCGTTAAACGCTTCGTTCAGACAAAATTCGAGTTCGCTACTTAACATCTCAATCCACTTCCATCGTGCACAATAAGGGGTGTTCGTGCTGCCTAGAAAAACTATTTACCTGCGCGACCTTGGTCTCAGCGATTTCGTACGTAAACACGCCACATACGCCCTCGCCTTTAGTATGCACCTCCAGCATGACACGTGTGGCCTGCTGCCGGTCCATTGAAAAAATCTTCTGCAGCACGTCCACCACAAATTCCATCGGCGTGTAATCGTCGTTGATCAACATCACGCGATACAGCGATGGCTCTTCCAGTTTCGGCTTATCTGCCTCAACAACCAGGCCATAATCCGGCTGTTCGTTTTCGCCCGTCATACCTAATCCGTACTCAAACTTTAACGATGGTGGCCCGGCCATTAATTTGGACACGTGCCGACTCTGTTTGCTCCCGAAATTGCTTAATTGCGGCGCAACAATACGTTACCCGTTTGTGGGGACGATGTCAGCACTTTACAAGGGCACCCGATGGCGCGCCATTAACCGCATCACACTGCGAGACTATTTCTCTTTGTGCGTGAATACCCCGTCCCAGCCTTCGGGGGGTGCCTCGCGTCGAAAATGCGTGATGCGATCCAGATAAATGCGGTAGACACGCTCTTGCGGAAATGACTGTTGTAGTTGAAAAAATGCGCTCTCGGCGCTGTCCCAATTCTGTGCGCGGTACGCGCGAATCGCGTTTTTATGTTGACCCAAACGCATTTTCTGAGTGCTTGTCATAGCCGCCTTAGGCGCGAGTGGCGTGAATATGGCCACGCTTTCGTCTTTGCCCTTGACTCTCACGCGATCGAGCTCGAGAAACTGTATATCGGGGACAGCCTGAACGGTCTGGTCGGCTACCGCCACGCCCACGCCATAGTGCTTGGTCAATCCCTCTAAACGCGCCGCCAGATTCACGGCATCGCCCATCACGGTATAGGCTTTGCGAAACTGGGAACCCATGTCGCCGACCCGCATTTCGCCTGAATTGATGCCGACACCGATCGAAATCGCCGGCCAGCCTTTTTCCGTAAACTGCTCGCCGAGTACCGACAGTGCCTCCTGCATTTCCAACGCGGTCTTAATCGCGTTGGCGGCGTGTTGTTCATCGTCGAGCGGCGCGCCCCAGAACGCCATGATCGCGTCACCCATGTATTTATCGATGGTGCCCCGATTTCGATGAATCACGCGCGTCATGGGGGTGAGGTACTCGTTCATCAATTGGCTGAGTTCGCGCGGTTCAAGCCCTTCGGAAATGCCGGTAAAGCCGCGTATGTCCGTGAACATCACGGTCATGACCTTACTCGCGCTTTCCATGTTGAAGTCACCCGGGTTACGTCCCATCTCTTCGACCAGCTCAGGTGGAATGTACTCACCAAAACGGGCCGAGAGCTGACGCCGCCCGCGAGTCTCCCCGAAGTAACTCAAAATCATGTGGACCATGAACACCAGAAAGAGCAGTCCGAAACTCGATGCTAACGGCACCACGAGATTCGCTTTTGACCAAAGCTGAAGGTTCACCGCAAAGGTAATGGTCGCCAGCAGTAGCATCGACAGGGTAGCCGGCACCAGTGGCAGTCTGACCATCACGAGGGTACCCAGTACTGCGAGCAGCACGAGTGTGACGACTTCGACACCCTGCACGTAGCGCGGGCTATGCATGATGCGGCCGTCCAAAATACCCGAGATCACACTCGCTTGAACCTGAACGCCGCTATAGTTTTCAGAGACTGGCGTCACCCGCATGTCGCGCAGCCCGATCGCACTCGTGCCCACCAATACAATCGCACCATCAAAGACGTAAGGCGGCGCCTCTTGAGTAAACACGTCGGTCGCCGACACCACAGGGAAGCTGTTCTCATCATCGCGATACGGCACCAACACGGTGGCGCTCTCATCAACGGGGATCACTCGCGACCCCAGTGTCAGCCACTCGAGATCCAAACCATCACGCGCACCGTCTTCGCCGGAGAAAAAAACCAGATCCAGGTCCAGCGAGTCGAGCGCCAGTCCGGTCACCGCCAGCGCCAGCGACGGGTACCAATCGCCATTCCAGGACTGCAACAAAGGCGCCCGACGAAAGGAACCATCGAAGTCGAGACTCTGATTGTTGATAAATCCGGTCGCCGCGGCCGCCTCGACGAACATCGGCAAACTGGCCGTGTAGCTCAATCCTTCGTGTAGCCGAATTTCGCTATTGTGCTGACTTTGGGTCAGGATCGGCGGACCCAGGTTGTTCGTGGGGCTGACCGATTCGTCGCTGTTGAAGGAAAATCCCACCACGGTTTTGCGGTTTTTGAGACTGTTGGCAAACATGCGATCGAAATCGAACTGCCCGCGCAGTGCCGCGAGTCGCTCCACAAACATCGGGTCGTCCGACAGCTCATCGCGTGCCAAGCCATCGAGAATCGGCAAAGCGCTGCGTCCGTCGGGCTCCGGGAAGATGGCATCGAAACCCAGCACACCGATGTTGTAGTCGTCGAATAGTAAGTCGACGAATCGAGCCAGCTTGTCGCGCCCCCACGGCCACTGACCTTGCTCCTGCATCGTGCGCTCATCAATGTCGACGATGACGATCCGGTCGTCCCGAGAGTTGGGCAGCGTCATAATAAGACGCGCGTCATACGAGGCCGCTTCCAACCGCTCGAGCACGGCCGAATGTCGCGTACCGGTGGCGTGCAGGTAGAAGGGAACAAAAATCACCAAAGTGGTGACAAACCGTAGTAAGAGGCGCAGGCTCACCGAATTTCTCTAAAAACGTACCTTAACTGATTGATTTCGGTTAAAGTTTAACGTAGAAATTGGGGCGGATTGTGTGCGTTGGCGCACAAAACCACGGCGCTGACCTTGTGGTCGGCAGGAGCCTCCCTTTAGACTACAACCCCTTCCGCTGGACCTGTCGTCGAGCGGGCCTAGAGAGTTCGCACGAGCAAATGGATTTAGTCAAACAATTCAACACTTTGCCAGCATCGGTCGCCGCACCGAAATCGCTCCTTGTGCAGTATGGGCCGACGGTGCTCACGGCCGTGCTGGTTGTGGCCTGCGCCGCCAAGCTCGCGTCAATGACCTGGTTACTGTTGGACAAACCACAATACGACGCGACCGCCGCCGCCGCCAGCAACACGGCGAGCCCCGCGGCGCCGTCAGCCGGCGCCACAGATGGACAGGTGTCCGCCATACAAAACGCGAATCTCTTTGGCGCGTATGTGCCACCATCGGAAACACCGGTTGTGGCCGAACAATCCTTTGTACCCGAGACGTCGCTCACCGACCTTACGTTGAAGGGCACGGTTGCCTCGACCACCAACGACAACGGCCTGGCCATTATCGAACGCAGCGGCGAAGAAAACGTCTATTTGGTCGGCGATGATATTGCGCCAGGTATATCGCTGAGCCGCGTATTTGCCACGGAGATTCATCTGAGCCGAAGCGGCGTGATCGAAAAGCTGCTTCTGCCGAAACTCACTGAAGGCGCCTCCGTCAGCCGCCCGGCCAACAACCGGCAAGCTGCACGGCCGGCTGCGCGGCAGGTGGTGAGCTCACGTAACGCACGCAGCAACATTCCGACGAAACTCGGTGATCTCATGCGTCCCCAGCCCGTGTTTCAGGGCGGCAAAATGCAGGGCTACCGCGTGTATCCCGGTCGAAAGCGTGAACAATTCAAAGCGCTGGGACTCAAACCGGGAGATCTGGTGACGGAAGTCAACGGCACTCCCCTGGAAGACCCGTCTCGCGGACTCGAGATATTTCGCAGTTTGAGCGAGAACACCCAGGTATCGGTGACGGTCCAGCGCAATGGCGCGCAGACGTCGTTGGTACTGGATACGAGTCAGCTTAACTTGGGTGACCAGTAATCCACTCGACATCGATCGACGAGCAGTCAACCGCGCCCGATGGCGTGATATGCAACAACCAATGATAACGCGACAACTACAACAAAGAGACCGTTTATGAGCGCCATTCGCCTTGCTACCTTTCTCTCGTGTGCCACCACCGCTTTTATAATCGGCGCGGTGACCACCCCCGTTGCAATCGCGCAAAATGAAACGGTGGTCGAACAGCAAATGATCACGCCCAACTATAAGGACGTTGATATTCGCCAAATTGTCGAGACCGTGAGCGAACTCACCGGCCGCAATTTTCTGCTCGATGCGCGCGTGAAGGGCAGCGTCACAATGATTTCTGAAACGCCCATGACGATGGACGCGTTTTACGAAACTTTTTTGTCGATTCTCCAGGTGTATGGCTTTGTCGCCATTCCATCGGGTAACACAATCAAAATCATCCCCGACACAAACGTTCGAAATGTCTCGAGCTCCGATCCGCTTCGCACCAGCGGTCGCGCATCCGGTGATGAAATCGTCACGGAGGTTATCCAGGTGAATAATGTCGGCGCGGCGCAGCTCGTGCCAAGCCTGCGGCCACTGGTACCACAATACGGACACCTGGCGGCCCACCCGGCGTCGAACATGCTGATCATTTCGGATCGCGCGGCGAACGTAAAACGCCTGAAGAATATTATTCGACGTATCGACCAAAGCGGCGATGAAGACATTGAAGTGATCCCGCTAGAGCATGCGCTCGCTGGCGAAATCGTGCGCATTTTAACGACCATGAGCCAGGCCAGCGCACGTGGTGCCGATGCAGCCACCTCAACACCGGTGGTGCTGTCAGCGGACGAGCGCACCAACAGCGTGCTCATCAGCGGCGACAAGACCGCACGCCTGCGCTATCGCACGTTGATTGCGCACCTCGATACGCCCCTGCCTGACGGCGGAAACACACAGGTTGTGTATCTTCGCTATGCGAACGCCGAAGAACTGGCGACCAAACTCACGGAACAGGCTCGGGGTGGTGCCCAGGGTGGACAAGGCACGGCGCCGACTTCGGCCCCACAAAACAACGTCACCATCTGGGCGGACGCCGGCACCAATGCGCTGGTGATCACCGCCCCGCCGAAAATCATGCGATCGTTGCGGCAGGTCATCGACAAAATCGATATTCGCCGGGCGCAGGTGCACGTTGAAGCGGTGCTGGTTGAAGTGACGGCCGACAAATCCGCTGAACTGGGTATCACATGGGCACTGGATGGTACCAACGATGTTGCGGGAGCCGGCCTCACCAACTTCCCGAACTCAACGTCGAGTGTCTTGAGCATCGGCGGCGCGCTCGCGGCGGGCGACGGCAACATTACGGGCATCCCGGCATTGAGCAATGGCCTCACCTTTGGAATCGGACGCATCTCAGAAAACGGCACGAGCATCGCCGCGATCGCCAACTTTTTTGCCGGCGACGGTAATACGAATATTTTGTCGACTCCGTCCGTAACCACTATGGATAACGAAGAGGCCGAGATTCGCGTGGGCCAAGAGGTGCCGTTTTTGACCGGTAGCTTCTCCAACACGGGTGGCGGCAACACCGGCGCGGTCAACCCCTTTCAGACCATTCAGCGTCGCGATGTGGGCATCCTGCTGAAAATCACCCCGCAAATTAATGAGGGCGACGCAGTCATCCTCGACCTTGAACTGGAAGCATCGAGTTTGAGCCAGGGCGCTGAGAGCAACCTCGACCTGGTGACCAACCAGCGAAACATTAAACAGAAAGTGGTGGTCGAAGACGGTGGCATCATCGTGCTCGGTGGTCTTATCGACGACAACCTGCTGGAAAATGATCAACGCGTGCCGGTGCTGTCGGCCATTCCAGTCGTGGGCAACCTGTTTCGTTCGCGACGCACGACCAAAGTCAAACGCAATTTGATGGTCTTTATTCGTCCCAAGATTCTGCGCGACGGGGTGCAGGCATCGCTTCAGACCAACGCGAAATACAACTATATTCGCGATCTCCAGATTGGACAGACGGACGATGTGGCGCTCATCCCGAGCTCGTCACGACCGGCGTTGCCACCGCTTGAAGACGCGCTCGAGCGCGGCATCCAGCAAAGCCCACCGCCTGTAGATGGACCACAGTAAATGGACGCTACGCCCTCTCTTCCGGATAGCACGGATCCCGTTGGCGAACCGATTGAAGAGCCACCTGAGGCCGAATCGCCCTCGATACCCTTCTCGTTTGCACGTCGTCACGGCATTTTGCTGGAAGAACTGGACGAGCATCGCGCACAACTTGCCATTCTCGACACCACGCCGCTCTTCGCGCTGTCGGAAGCACGGCGCACGTTACGCGTACCGGTATCGATTCGCCGCATCTCGAGCGATGAGTTTGACGCTCTGCTTCAGCAAAGCTACGAAGGCGGTGACTCCAATCGCGCCATGGAGATGGTCGAAGGCCTAAACGAAGATACCGATCTATTCTCGGTGGCCAATGCGCTGCCTGAGCCCTCGGATCTGCTCGAAGCCGATGATGATGCGCCGATCATTCGGCTCATCAACGCGGTGCTGACCGAAGCGGTGAAGGAAAACGCTTCGGATATTCACATCGAAACGTTCGAGAACCGTCTCGTCGTGCGTTTCCGTGTTGACGGCGTGCTGCGCGAAGTATTGACCAGCCGTCGCGCACTGGCGCCGCTGGTTGTGTCGCGGATTAAAGTCATGTCTAAACTCGATATTGCTGAGCGCCGAATTCCGCAAGACGGTCGCATCTCATTGCGAATCGCAGGACGCGCCGTGGATGTGCGCGTGTCGACTCTGCCCTCCGGACACGGCGAGCGCGTGGTGATGCGTTTGCTCGATAAACAGGCCGGCAAGCTGGATCTTGAACAGCTCGGCATGAGCAACGACTCGCAGGCACAATTTAATAATCTGATCGCAAAACCGCACGGCATCATCCTCGTCACGGGTCCCACCGGTTCCGGTAAAACGACGACACTCTACTCCGGTCTCGAGGAGATCAACGACAACACACGCAACATCATGACGGTGGAAGACCCCATCGAGTATTACATCGACGGGATTGGCCAAACTCAGGTCAACACGAAAGTCGACATGACTTTTGCCCGAGGACTGCGCGCCATTCTGCGGCAGGATCCTGACGTCGTAATGGTCGGCGAGATTCGCGACTTAGAGACAGCGGAAATTGCTGTTCAGGCTAGTCTGACCGGCCACCTTGTGATGTCCACACTGCACACCAATACCGCCGTGGGCGCGGTAACGCGATTGCGCGATATGGGCGTGGAACCTTTCTTGTTGTCATCGAGTCTCGTCGGTGTGCTCGCTCAACGCCTCGTACGCATGCTATGCAAAGACTGTCGGCAGACGGTCGAACCCACCGATCGCGAGCGCAGCCTACTAGGAATGAAAGCCACGGACCGGGCGCCGGTGTTTAAACCGGTGGGCTGCAAGGAATGTGGAGGCAGTGGATTTCGCGGTCGAACGGGCATTTATGAACTCATTACACTCGATGACACGATGCGCACGATGATTCATGACGGCGCGAGCGAAAACGAACTGGAGGCCTACGCACGCACCATGGGACCCGGTATTCGTGACGATGGCCGCTTCAAAGTATTGGCCGGCGAAACAACACTTGAAGAAGTGTTGCGGGTTACACAAGAAGACTAGTGGCCGCTTTTGAGTACAAAGCGTACGACGCCAGCGGCAAGGAGAAAAAGGGCCTGCTGGAGGGCGATACGGCGAAACAGGTGCGCCGTCAACTGCGTGAAAAAGCACTGATCCCTATTGAAGTCAGCGAAGTTGCGCAGAAGAAAAGTAAAGACCAGCCGCAAGAAGCCAGTTCACGCAACCGATTGAGTATCACCGATCTCACTCTCGTTACCCGACAGCTTGCGACGATGCTGCGCGCCGGCACGCCACTGGATGAAACGCTTCAGGCCGTGGCCGAGCAAACCGAGACGCCCAAAGTACAGCGCGTGGTGCTCGGGGTACGGGCCAAAGTCATGGAAGGCTATACGCTCGCCGATGGTTTTGGCACATTCCCCAATGCCTTCCCGGACATTTATCGTTCGACCGTCAGCGCCGGTGAGACGTCGGGCCACCTCGACCAGGTACTGGAACATCTCGCCGACTACACGGAAAAACAACACGCGATTAAGCAAAAAGTCATGCAGGCGTTTATTTACCCGGTCTTTCTGACCATTGTCTGCATCGGTATTGTTGCGTTTCTTATGGTGTCCGTCGTGCCAAATCTGGTGACGATATTCGAAGACACCGAGACGGAGCTGCCATTCATAACCCAATCACTGATTAACGTGAGCGATTTTTTACAAAGCTACGGCCTATTCTTGCTGGTCGGAATCGTCGCGTTAATCTTTGTCCTCCGCCTGATTTTTAGCCAGCCGGACCCCAAACGCCAACTTCATCAGTGGTTTCTCAAGCTACCTGTTTTTGGCCGCTTTATTCGCAGCAACAACACGGCTCAGTTTGCCAACACATTGAGCATCATGGCCGCAAGCGGCGTGCCGATTCTCACTGCACTTCAGACAGCCGCCAGCGTGATCACCAACGTGCCAATGCGCGAAGCGGTCGAACAAGCCACGGTGCGTGTGCGTGAGGGTGCCTCGATTGCTAAATCCTTGGCCGTCAGCAAGCTCTTCCCGCCGATGACCATGCACTTGATCAAGATCGGCGAATCGAGTGGCGAGCTGGAAGAAATGTTGGGTCGTGCGGCAGAGAATCAAGAGCGAGAGCTTGAGACGATTCGCTCAGTACTCACGAGCCTCATGGGGCCCGTTATGATTCTGTTCATGGGCGGAATTATTCTACTTATCGTCTTGGCCATTTTGCTCCCCATCATGGAACTCAACGATATTTAGCCTCGGCGGCCAATCGCGTCGCAACATAACCATCCTCCGCAGTTACCTCAATACGAAAGTGTAGGTAGTCATTCCATTGTAACGCGCGAGTCGCAAAATTTGTGACTCAGTTCCACGTTCCGTCGGGTCTCCACTTGCTACAAAGACAGTACGCGACATAACCGCTCGCGACCGTTTACCACTTTGGACAGGACCTAGGATGATGCAAGGTACAAGTAAAACGAACTTCTTTGACGACGTGATCAGTGATGAGCCACAAGCCACCGATACCTCGATATTCAATGCCGCCGACATTGTCGACAACATCGAGAAACGCGTGGCGTTGAGCACGAAAAATAAAGTGATCGAAACGCGCGCCGAAGCTAAGCGCCGCTTTGAGGCCATTCGCGAAGAACGCCGCCTACGCGCCGAACTAGAAGATCTCGACGACTACAGTTTCGACGACTAGTTGATTCTGATAGAGCGGACGAATCAGGCGTCGGCCTGATGGAATCGGCCTGGCCAGGCAATCGGGCTGCGTGACGCGATGCGTTTTCGCGCCTGAGTTCGCTAATGAAAGTCGCGAGACGCGGTTACCAGCCCACCCAGGCGCGACGATTCATCGTACAACTGGTGCGCAATGACATGCATGACACCTGACTCGCGCTGCACTTCCCCCATGACACGCATGAGCTGAGACGCCAGTAGCGCTTTGCGAAACGTCTCAGCGGTTTTTTTCCACACGACGAGATTCATATAGCCTGTTTCATCTTCGAGCGTCACAAATGTAACGCCACTGGCCGTGCCCGGCCGCTGTCGCGTAATCACAAGACCCGCTAAATGCGCACGTGCCCCCGGTGCCAACGCCCATAATTGCTCGGCTGTACACAACCGCATGGCGGTAAACTCATCGCGCAACAAGGCCATGGGATGGGCACCGAGCGTGAGATTCAACGTGTCATAGTCGTTGATCACATCGTCTCCGACTGTTGGTCGAACCAGCAGCGGCGCAGCCTCATGAATATGCACTTCGGGCATAAGTGGCGTGGCGGGCTCAATACCCGCTACCTCCCAACGTGCTTTATGTCGATGGCCCGCAAGCGTCTCAAGCGCACCAGCACCGGCAAGCAACTCCATGTCACGCCGGTTCAGTTCAGCACGATACGCGAGAGTGGCCGCATCGCTAAACGGCCCCTGCGCTCGCGCGTGCACCAACTGATCGGCCGAAGATTCACTAAAGCCCTTAATGCGTGACAATCCCAGGCGCAACACAGCGCGCCCTTCAGTATCAGCCTCCAGACTCGAATCCCAGTTGCTCGCGTTTACATCGACCGGCCGCAGTTCGACCTGATGTTGCCGCGCCGCTCGAATAAGCTGCGCAGGTGCGTAGAACCCCATCGGTAAACTATTGAGTAATGCACAATAAAATGCGGCCGGTTCGTAGCGCTTAAGCCAGGCCGACACATACACAAGCAGCGCAAAACTTGCCGAATGCGACTCAGGAAATCCGTACTCGCCAAAACCCTGAATCTGATTGAACACCTGCTCAGCAAACTGCTGTGCGTACCCACGTTTGCGCATGCCGCTAATAAGACGCTCCTCAAACGGCCCTAAACCGCCCTTGCGTTTCCATGCGGCCATCGCACGCCGAAGTTGATCCGCTTCCCCGGCCGAAAAACCCGCCGCCACCATGGCCAGATGCATGACCTGCTCCTGAAAAATCGGCACACCGAGCGTGCGTTCGAGTACACCTTGTACTTCCTCAGACGGATAGCTAACGGGCTCTTCGCCGTTACGCCGCCGCAGATAAGGATGCACCATATCGCCCTGAATCGGACCGGGTCGCACGATTGCCACCTCAATCACAAGATCGTAAAAACACTGTGGTCGAAGGCGCGGCAGCATGTTCATTTGTGCCCGTGATTCAATCTGGAACACGCCGAGCGTATCGCCACGTGAAATCATTTCATACACCGCCGCATCCTCGGACGGCACGGTCGCCAACGACCAGCGCTTCCCGCGAAAACCAGCGATCAAATCAAAACTGCGGCGTATGGCCGTGAGCATACCCAGTCCCAGCACATCCACCTTGAGCAAGCCCAACTCCTCAAGATCGTCTTTCTCCCACTGAATAACGGTGCGATCCTCCATTGCGGCATTCTCGATCGGCACCAGTTCATGCAGAGGCTGGTTGGAAATCACAAAACCACCAACGTGTTGAGACAAATGCCGCGGAAACCCAATGAGCTCACGCACCAGTGTAAGCACTCGATGAATGAGTGGGTTATGTGGATCAAAACCCGCCTCACGAACACGATCGTCGCGCACACCTTTGCCGTCCCACCATTGCATCGAGCGCGCTAGTCGATCGGTTTGAATCGCATCGAGCCCCATCGCTTTGCCCACATCCCGCATCGCGCTACGTGGGCGATAGCAAATAATGGTGGCGGTAAGCGCAGCACGATCGCGACCATATTTTTGATAGATATACTGAATAACCTCTTCGCGCCGCTCATGTTCAAAATCGATGTCGATATCGGGAGGCTCATTGCGCTCTTTGGAAATGAAGCGTTCAAACAGCATCGACATGCGTGCTGGATCAACAGCTGTGACGCCCAGGCAATAACAAACTGAGGAGTTGGCTGCCGAACCACGCCCCTGACACAGGATGCCCTGCGCGCGCGCAAACTTCACAATGTCGTAAACCGTTAAAAAGTACTTGGCGTAGTCGAGTTCTTCGATGAGCGCAAGCTCATGCTCAAGCAAAGCACGCACTTTGTCGCTCACACCCTGAGGCCAGCGGTGCTTAGCGCCCTCGAACGTGAGCTTGCGAAGATACGCTAACGGCGAATACGGTGCGGGCACAATCTCATCGGGGTATTCGTAACGCAGTTGATCGAGGGTAAACGTACAGCGCGCTGCGATCTTGAGTGTGTTGGCCAACATGTGCGCTGGATACAGTCCGGTGAGTGCGTCAAGCGTGCGCAAGTGCCGCTCGCCATTGGCAAAGAGTCGAAAACCAGCGCTGTCGACCGACACGCCTTCACGAATTGCGTTTAGCGTATCTTGCAACGCGCGCCGC
Organism: Pseudomonadota bacterium; assembly: GCA_039028935.1. Classification (NCBI taxonomy): domain Bacteria; kingdom Pseudomonadati; phylum Pseudomonadota; species Pseudomonadota bacterium. The sequence goes on from JBCCHD010000013.1 coordinate 34,630, forward strand.
CCCCGCTTATGCATGTGTACATCACCACAAGCGACCGCGTCAATACCCGTAGCGTTCGCCACAGCATGAAGCTGCTGCACGCGTTGGGCATCACGACCGTTGACATTGAGCTCCACACCGAGCCACAAGTGCTGACCAAACTGCATTTTTAGATACTGTGCTTGCTGCTGTGTGGGCACGTCGGGCGGAATCCACAGTACTTCGCAGTCACCACGATGCACGGCAAGCTGCTCGGTACTCACACGGTATTCACCTTTCGGCGCACGCCGTCTGGCCAATGTAACGGCATGGCACAAGTTGGCGTAACCACGCTGGCTCTTGGCCAGCATAACCAAATGCGCATTGTCGCTACAGCGAAATTCGCTGCCGATGATGAGCTTGATGGTATGTCCGTGTTCGGCGACCTCATTAGCCGCTGCGTGTGCACGCACAACACCCGATACAGAGCACTCGTCGGTAAGCGCCAACGCCCGATAGCCAAGTCGTGCGGCCTGCTTGATCAGTTCCTCAGGATGGGAGGCACCGCGCAAAAAGCTAAAATTGCTGATGCAGTGTAATTCGGCGTACGACATGACCACTCAGGCAAACACACCGTGGATGTACCAGTGTGGTGCTTCTAGCGCATTGCCCGCCACTGCCTGCTCGGCCGCCGCCGCGTCGCGTGTGGGTGTGCGCATGCGGTACACCCAGAGCGTGAGACCGTTCGTATTAACCACCACATAATAATCGCGTGCCGCATCACGACCGTCCCACCAGCCACTCTCGATACGTTCAGGGCCTTCAATAAACGTGAGCGGTCCATGCCACTGCGGCTCACGCTCTCGACACCTCAGGCGATGCGGCTGCGCTAACAGCCACAGCGGTCGCCGCCCCAATACCGGCACATCACTGGTCGTACCCGGTTCGGTGTATTGCCAGGCTTGCTCGGGACGATGCTCGGGCATCAGACACACACCCGTGACGGCTTGGCGACCCAGTCGTGCACGCAACTTTTCAACCAGTTCAGGCCACGGCACATCGCTGTGTGCCGCGTCACGAAACAGTTGCCCGTCAAAGCCGACCAGCGGATACAACCGCCCCGACACCATACTCAGCGCCACCACGCCTTCGGGCAGCGTGAGCGCCTCGATTTTTTCGGTCAATAGCGACAATAACCGCTCTGAGTCACGGCAAGCACTGGCGGTGCCAAGATGCACCACACTGGCCGGTGCATGGGCGTGGTAAAGCGTGATGCGCACAGTTTGAATGCCGCTTTGCCGGCCACGCAAAAAGTGGCAAAGCTCGACCAACAGCGCATCGAGCGCACGCACGATACGATTGACGCTCTCGAGCGCATAGAGCAATTCACGTTTGGCCACAAACTTGTCGGGCGGCTCGTAGTTGGTCCGTGGATCGGGCGCCCGACCCTGTGCCCGATCGAGCTCGAGCAAAGCCTTTTTGCCGATGCGTCGGGCAAAGCCATCGCGCGGCAGCCGCAAACAATCGCGCAGCGTGCGCACACCCATACCTTGAAGCCTCGAAAGAATCGCGTCGGGCCAGCCGGTGACGGCGATGGGTAACGGACCAAGCTGCGCTTTGAGCGCCACCTCATCAAGCGCGACACCCTGCTCATGCTTGGCCAGCCAAAGCGCTGCGGTGGGCGTAGGCGCAACGGCCTGTCGATGGGCAAAGCCCAACGCGCGCAGATCATGCTGCACGCCATTGACAATACCCTCGATGCCTCCAAACAACGCCAGGCTACCGCGCACTTCGAGCAACAGTGATTGCGAACACAACGACACCATCGGCGTGTATTTTTTCGCCCATGTTGCTAAGCGCTCAAGCACAGCCTGTTCCTGTGCCTCATCTTGCGGTAACACATCAAGCTCGTGCACCAGCGCATACGCCGCTGCGAGCGCCATGCCGATGCGCACCCCTTGGTCATAGGCACGCTGATCACACGCGACAACACACGGCCGACCGTTACGATCAGCGACCACTACCGTCGCCTGCTCAGGCTGGCGGCACAGCACTTCAAGCGGAAACGCAAAAAACAGCAGCGATAGCCAAAGCGGATCGCGGGTAGCGGTCGGCACATGCAGCGGCGGTGGTGCGGGTGGCGCCGATGTGATCGCCGAGGCATTGGCCAAGACATCATCTGAAGAATGGGTCGGGCGTGACGCATCCTTTGGCAGCGCCGGTGGATGCGCAGGTGCACCGATAGAAGAATGCACCGGGGGCAGCTCGTCCTCTGGAAACAACGCCAGCGATTTACCTGTCTTGCGCATGAGGGGTTAACCCATCAGAAAGTCAGCTGCCACACGCAGCGGCCGCCCGCCCCGGCTCTTGAGTAAATGCAGGGTACGCCCTTGTTCGTTGGTACTCAGCCGCAGCCGCACCGCCGCAGGCGACGCTTCGCGTTGTGTGCGCGTCTCGCGAAACACTACGCCCCAACTATCACCCTCCTCAGCCGCCAGCTGTAACCGACGCAATGCCTTGGTGTTGGTGTTGGGCGCCCACATCAGCACCGCCGAACAGGTGCCGCAGCGAAGCGACTGTTCGGCCGCCCACATCACGTCGAGCCCTTTTCGAGCATGCACCACGAGCATGCGTGCAAGGTTGATGCCTGCCTGCGCAAGCGCTGGGGCATACGGCACATAGGGCGGTGCAATCCAGCTGATCCAGCGGTCGCTGTCATGACTGTCGGCTGCGCATAACCGTTTGAGCGCGGGCAATACCAGCTGCAGTTCACCGCTGCCGGGCCCATCCAGCAGAATTTCCGTCAGTGCCGCACGCGGCCACCCGCCACCTGGCAAAAACGGATCGAGCACAGCGTGGCCGGTAGGAATGACATGCGCATTGGTCGTCATCTGCCCACCCCGCCATAGCTTGCCGTGGTCGAGCAACGCATCGAGCATCGGGTTTGGGTTGGTTGGCGGCGTGTCGGTGACCGGACGCGGGGCACTCGCCGACTGAGCAGCGGTATGAGGGGTGACTTCCTCCGGTCGGTCGGACGGGGTATCGGCAAATAAATCGTTCATGGCCTGTCGCCTTTAGACATAGCTATCCACTGGAACCACTCGGGGTTCCGCATTGAGGGTTGTTGGTTGAACCTCAGTGCGGTAGCCAGGAGACAGTACCGAACGGACTGCTCTCGCGCTGAGAGGGTTTATAACGGTGGCCCGTCATCCATAACAGGCCGCGTGATCACTGGATGATGCTCACCGATTGCCGGGCAATCGATGTCTAGTGTTCAGACTGATGAGTCGGCGGGCAGCAAGACTGACCGGCAAGAACATCAACTACGAATCATTCAGTGCCACTGCCGCTAATGGTCACGACGTATAACGCCCACCACAATGCCTTCGATCACCAGCGATTCAAATTCCAAATCGACTTTGATGGGATCGAAGTCCGGGTTCTCGGGCATAAGCCAAACTTCCTTGCCCTTTTGCCGGTAACGCTTAACGGTGACTTCTTCTTCAAGACGTGCCACCACAATCTGGTTGTGGCGCACATCCGGTGTGCGATGCACCGCCACGAGGTCGCCGCTAAAAATGCCGACGTCTTTCATACTTTGTCCATGCACCTGCAGCAGATAGTGCGGCTGCGGATGAAACAGATTCGGATCGACCTGATAACGCCCTTCGACGTGTTCTTGCGCCAAAATCGGCGAACCGGCGGCCACGCGCCCGACAAGCGGCAGACCCTGCTCTTCACGCAGGCTATCGTTCACGGCGTCGGGCAAGCGAATGCCACGCGATGCGCCAGGAACAAGCTCAAGCGCACCCTTTTTTTGCAGCGCCTTCAAATGCTCCTCGGCCGCGTTGGCCGACTTAAAGCCGCAGTGGCTCGCAATCTCAGCGCGCGTGGGCGGCATGCCCGTGTCGTCGATGATGTCGTAGATCAACTGCAGGATTTCTTTTTGTCGGGGAGTCAGGTCGCGCATAATAAGCCCTTATCTGTATATATGCTCAGTAACTGTGATTATATACAGTTATTCGCGTTCGGCAAGAGGCTTTTAAGAAATGACCTAAGCGATTGTTAAATCTGATTTTCTCAAGGGTTTCGAATACACTCTACGCGCCGATAGCCATCGAATCTCTGCCAAACCGGCCCCTAACTCGCCGTCGAAAACGCCCGCCCGACGATCAGAACGCAAACGGGATTCGCGCGCAGTGTCTTCGCATACCGAACTGTGTAGGCCGGCAAACTCTCGTGCTTTACTCAACGACTTAAACGAACACAATGCACCCTGCCCCGTTTTAATTAGCGTAGGTGCTCGTCAAAATAATCGCTCATCGTTGAATGCATGTGCAGAAGCGTGCCTTCCCGCTCGCGTAATCCGTGCGCGCGATTCGGGTACGCCAGAAAATCGAATTTCTTGTTATGGCGCACCAACTCGTCAATCAGGCGTTCACTCCCTTGGTAGTGCACATTGTCATCGCCCGTGCCGTGAATCAGCAGTAGTTTGCCCTCAAGGTGCTTGGCATGGGTAATCGGTGAACCTTGCTCGTAGCCCTCAGCGTGATCGGCGAGCAACCCCGAATAGCGTTCCTGGTAGATGGCATCGTAGAGGCGTTGGTCAGGAACCGGTGCTCGAGATACACCGACCTTATACATCGCTGGATACCGAAACAGCATGTTCAACGTCATCGATCCGCCACCGGAATGACCCCAAATACCGATGCGATCACCATCGATAAAGGCGTGACGATCAAGCAGCGCTTTTTGTGCATCGGCCTGATCGTGCGAGGACAAAATACCAAGCCCACCATAGAGCGTTTTACGCCAGTCCCGACCGCGTAACGACGGCGTGCCACGATTGTCCACCGACGCGATGAGGTACCCCTTCTGAGACATGAGCAGATGCCACAGATGCCGATGCCCGGTCCACGCATCTCGGACAGTTTGCGCCGCCACTTCGCCATAGACGTAGTTAATAATCGGATAGCGTTTTGACGGATCAAAATTCGGTGGGTAAATCATAAACCCGTCCATCATCAGACCGTCCCGTGCCGCCACTTTGAAAAACGCGTGCGTGCCAAGCGTCAACGCCGCCAACCGGTCGATGAGCTCTTGATTGTCCTCAAACGTCTGCAGCACTCGGTGCTCATCGAGCGCCACAAGACGATACTGCGGTGGCTGCATGAACGAGGAATGCGTGTGGACTGCGTAACGCGCATCATCGGAAATAGTGTATGAATTGGTGCCGGCATAGCCGCTGGGCGTGACCCGTTCTTTTTCACCACTGCCATCCAGTGGCGCTCGATACAGGTAGCGTTGCGCCATATTGTCCGGCGAGGCCGTAAAGTAAAACCAGCCACCATCGGCGTCCACCGCCAACAGTTGCGCCACATCAAACGCACCGGGCGTGAGATCGTCGATCGACTGTCCGTCGCGAGACACTTTGTGTACGTGGCGCCACCCGCTGCGCTCGGAGACAAACGTGAAAGACTCGCCGTCATTCAGCCATTCAACATCATGAAAATCGTCTAAGTGATGCGCATCTTGATCCGTAAATATCTTGCGACTTTGCCCGGTCGCAGCATCGACAAGATACACGCGGTTCGTGTCTTGCTTGCGATTCACAGACTGCAGCAACAATTCATCACTGCGATCAGCCCACTGCATGCGTGGAATATAATTGTCACGCGGATCGCCCGGTAACGCGGCCCATACCGTCGCCCCGGTGTCTAACGACGCGACCCCAATACGTGCTGCCGACACCGTTTCACCCACTTTCGGATAGGGAATGCGGCTGATTGTGGGATACAGCGTATCCGTATTATTGATGATCAAAAAGTCTCGAACACCCGACGTATCGAACTGCCAAAACGCGATGCGTGCGCCATCAGGGCTCCAGCGAAATCCGTCTCGAATACTGAATTCTTCTTCATAGGCCCAACTCATAATGCCATTGATGATCGAATCGTTCTGACGTTGAGTGAGCTGATCGATGCGTCCGGTTACCAAATCTTCAACGTATAGATTGGCTTCTCGAACATAGGCTACCTGGCCGCTGTCCGGCGAGAACTTGGCAAACTGAAGTGTGCTCGGCTGCGCATCCGGGCCGCCTAACCGCGTCAGCGCCCCACTGTCCAAATCGAGCACCGAGTAGTCGCCACGTGACTTCTCGCGCCATACACGGACACTGTTGGTATACAGCAATAACTTGCGCTGATCCTTAGACCAAGCGTAGTCATCGATAACCAGTGGCGTGCCACCCTCTTCGGGAATGAGATCGCGAGCCGATAAAATAACGGTGCGTGTCCGAGTCTCGAAATCATAGCTGACCAAATCCTTTGGCGGCTCAACCAGATCACCGATTTCATCAACGGCCAACGTCCCTTGGTCAAATTCAGGACTGTCTTCCAGCACCGTAAACGAGCGACCATCCGGATGCCAACGCGACGCCACCGGTCGTTTGGCGTCATAGAGGCGGGCGTCAAAGATCGCCTCATTGCTTAACTGGTGTTCAGGCGCCATGGTGATTACTCCTGCGTCGTCAACATGCTGACAAGCAACGGTCGCGATCAGTAGTGACAACACGATAAAAAATGGAACCAAGTGACTATTCGAATTCACGATTGAGCCCTTTCAAGATTAGCTGAGAAATTGTGAGTGGACGTGCAGCAAAGACTACCACGCTCCAGACGCCAACCCACGCCCGATTGGCATCATTCGAATACGCAGAGCACATACAGCACGTGCGTCGTCAAACGATGAATAATGCATCGGCGATGGCTCGCCAACTACTCAGTTTGTGCGTAATCGGCGGCGTGAAGTACACGAGATTCCCCAGCGCCGCCAGAAGGAACGCTGGATGTGCGCGGCGCTCCTTGACCATGATAATAATTAAAATCAGCGCGTTGATCACAGCGGCAAGAAGCAAGCCAACAAAGACCGGGATAGGCAGCACACCATCGTTGAAAAACGCAAGGGTGTGCCAAATGATCCGCGCAAACGCAGGAACGAGAGCCCAAAATACGCTGGCGATCATCCAACGAGCGTGATCGTGCATATTCGGTAGTTTTCGCACCGCCATCAGCACACTAAACGTAAACCCAATCACCACCACGACATCGATAAACGTTAGGCCGTATTTCGCAACGTCCGGCAGATCCCCAACGAAGTTATAAGGCAGTGTGCCCAGCGCGGAAAAAACTACGCCTCCTGCCACAAACAAGCCGATGATGCCGTACCAACGGTGTTGTTCGCGTCGAGCGCGGGTTATCAAATAAGGCTGAACGACCAAGAATACGAACCAAACTGTCGCACTGATGCCATGAAGATGCTGCCGAAATGGGACGACATCCAGCTTTAACCAATAACTGGGTGTAAAACCAATGATCGCCACAGCGAGCGGAATGAGCAGCCAAAGATGTAAATGCCGATACGATTCCATAAATCACCCCAATTGAACGCGCCGGTGCGATCGCTTAACGTGCCAGCACTCACCCAGCGGATACCGCCTCAACGCACACGTAAACGCGCAAACGGATCATCCGTTCTGGCGCGATGACAAAACTGATCGATGGCATCTTGCGGTTGTCACTGCCGGCGCCTTAGCTCTCGTGCTGACTCTCGATTGTTTACGACGCGCACACCGGTTTGCATCAGCGTACGATCGGCGGGCGCCGCACAAACGACACCAACGGTTCGACCCAACTTGGCGACGGTGTGTAGATAAGCCCGTGCCCTGTGCCATCCTGCACCCTGAGCTCCTGAAACTCGCTCACCCGTGTTGAGGACTGCACCAGCGGCGCACACGAACCCGCCCATCTGTCCGCCACATCATACACGGCCAGCACACGGCCACTCAGCGTGATGGCGTGCTGCTCGGCGATCGCCATCGCGTCTGCGCTGCAGCCCGCCAAGAGCACAATATTAACGGTCGAATCGTCGAGCAGGCTCGAAACACGCGCGGCAATAAAAGCCCCCTTGGAGGCGCCCGCAATCGTGATACGCGACGCAGGCACGCCCTGCCGCATGAGCGTTCTTACCTGTTCGGCGATGCGATTCGCCTCGATTTCAACATCGGCACCTTGTGGGCGCGCGCGGCTAATCACGTCAAATCCGTGTGCGGCCAAGGTTTGCAAGATCGACACGTATTGGTATTCACCCAGCATCGGACTCACCGCCGCTAAACCCTGATCTTCGATAATCTTGCCATGAAGATAAAAAAGATAATCGGTGTTACTCGACGGCACAACATGAGCGAATGCAAACGCCTCCATTTGATCACTAAAATTCTGTTCGTTTGCTAAGCGCGTCGTAAAGTGCCGCTCGGCACTGAGCAGCGCCTTGCCAAGCAGTGTTGTATCCACGAACGCGTCAGCACCTTCGAATTTGCTTCGACGCATGCGTGCGAGCTGATCAAAGTAGTAGTCCGGGTGACCGGACACCACAATATCGGGTTGCATCGCACGGGCGCGTGCAAACGTCAGTCGATAGTCTTCGACAATGCCAGGATATTGCTCGGGCTCAAGCGAGTTAGCCGCCACCGAGGCACTGCAAAAGAACATCAGCGAAAGTGTCTTGTTGTGGTACCGCACGGGCATCGTCCACGATGTGCAGCCACGCGAATGGCCCGGCATATGCACCGCAGTGAGCGCAACACCGCCGAGGCTCAAAACGTCTCCATGAGCAATGACTTCATCAACTTCAACGGGCGGCGCGGAAAAGCTCAGATTGTCTTCCGAACCCAGATAGACCCCCTGTTCAAGCGCAGAACGATCGCCCTCCATGGCCACCAATCTTGCGCCGCTGAGTCGTTTTAACTCGGCCAGCCCACCCGAGTGATCAAAGTGCGCGTGCGAGTTAAGAAGGACTTTCACATCCTGGATGGCAAACCCAAGCTCGGTGATACTCTGCACGATCATCGGTGCATTCTGTGGCAATCCACCATCGAGCAAATAGTGCCCATCCGGAGTGGTAATAAGATAACTACCGAGCCCCTTCGTGCCAACGAAATAGACGTTTTGAGCCACGCGATAGGGCGTGATCGGTTCTATCCAAGTGGGATTGGATTCGCCCCATTGAATCCAAGGCGCGGCGGCCGAGGGCGTATCGGTGTCGGTGGGTATCGGCGACTGGCACGCACCGAGTGACAGCGTCAGACACAGCAATCCGGTTAATCGTCTCATGGGCTATGTCCAGGCCGGATCAATGTCGCTCGGCGCCGTCATGAGTGCATTCGAAACAACGTCACACATCGGTCGACTAGAGGCGCTCAGACGCCGATAGCGGTTCAGACTTTGCGTCCGGTTCAGCGGCTGACGACACGGCCGCACGAGCCTCGTCGATTTGTACCATCAGTGTCTCCGCCATCGTGACAAGCTTGCCGGCCGGATGAGCCCACGCTTTTACCGATCGAGTCAACACGTCCGCCTCGTCCAAGCGATTGGTGTGTACATAGGCACCGGCCAGCTCAATCCGAATGCCTAGATTCGACGGCAACAAACGATTGGCTGCCTCCAGCGTATCGATCGCCTTAGCGTGATCACGCTGAAGTAGAAAACTCCTGCCGTATAGTGCGTAGGTCTCGGGTTTTGAGTCATCGATTTGCCAAGATTTGCCGATGTATTTGCGGGCGGTCACTAAATGACCGTCGCGTAAACTCTCGTCTTTTTCCAGGCGGGCACGCGTCAACCAATAACGACCGATATCCAGCAACACAATGGGATCATCGGGACTGAGCCGGTAGGCGGCATTGAAATGCGCTTCGGCGTCGGCATGACGCTCCAGGGAAGTGGCGACATTCCCCAATCCCGCTCGCGCTCTGCCGGCCAACGCGGCATCCTCAACGGCCACCTCATACCAGGCGCGGGCTTGTTGTAATTGATTGAGGCGCAGTGCGGCGTTGCCAAGCAAATGCGAAATTTCCTCTCGACTGACCGATCGAGATTTCGTTTCAAAATCGCGCAACAGTTCGTCCGCCGACAGGCCAATGTAATCAAAGTCGCCCTTCCGGACATAGCGTTTGAGTCGGCTGTTAAAGGTAGTGATATTGATACCAAACGCTTCTCGAAACGCGTCCACACTGTCTTCTTGCTGCTCGATTCGTCGAAGATAATCGGCAAAGTGGTCGGCATGATCGGGATAGGTTTGAAGATAGTGCACCGCGGCCCAGGCACTGGCGTAAAACATGCAGTGGCCGCGACCTTTACCCGATATAAGATCGGCCGCCGACAACCAGTGACAGTTGTGAAACGATCTGCGGCGCATCGACGGAAAGCGGCCCACTTCGAAGCTATCGCCATTCAGAACAGCGGAACTGAAGTACTCGGCAAAACCCTCGGCAAACCAAACTGGATACGCCTGCACGCGACCACTTCGCGACAGATAATGCACGTATTCGTGCAAAATCGTCGCCGCATCTTCGGAGAATTTCGAGTCGCGAACCAAAATCAGATTCTCGCGTTTACCGGACGCAAACAATCCCAAGGTGCGATTGCTCACTCCGAGCTTGCGTAGGTCCGGCGCCGACTCGACTGAGATAATCACCGTTTTTATGGGTGATTCGGTGATCTCAATATTGGTGAGTGCCGGAATGGCAGCACGAAGCAGTTCGAGATTGTGAAGCAACTCGGTGGCGTCAGTGACCGGCAGCAAACTGTAAAGGGTGAAATGCTTGGAGGACACTTCGTGCCAGAGTCGGTCCTCCAGGCCGCTTGCGTGAACAATGCTACCTACGAAAAGCACCCCGCTCACCAAGAGCAGCTTCCAACTTAGCTTGCGCATTCGCACATCCTTTTACTGCCGTTAAGCGCTGTTTCGACGCGTTGCCCAAGGGTATAATGTACCACGCAAAAGAATACGAAAAGAAACACCGTATTCAATGGCTTAGACGCCCAAATTCGCCTTCAAACAAAGCAGAAAAGAATGATCAGCGACGTCACAATCATCCTTTTTATCGCGTGCTCGGCGTTCCTCGTCGTCATTGCCGCATCGTTCTTACTCGCCAAGGACGTCCATCTTCCGGAAATTTCAGGTGGCGCGATTCCTCATCAAAAAAACGCCAAGACCGTCTTTTGGTTAGCGCTGATTTTCCTGTGCATTATCGGCCCGACTTTTTTTCTTTCGATTTGGCTCGGTGTCCAATACGAGGCGGGATTCTGGACCTTATTGATGGCGGCCTACGTGATGATTGTCATGCTGAACGCGGTCGATCTACTGATTTTCGACATCGCCATTTACATGTGGTGGTACCCGAGTTGGTTGCGCTACGAGGGATACGCACCGATTCACCGCTATTCCTACCATTTTCGAGCCGCCATACGAGGCGTAACCGTTGTCGGCGTGCCGCTCGCGCTGATGGCCGCCGGCACGGGGTGGGGTATCGGTAGGTGGGCAACCTAAACGCTTCGCACTGAAGCACTGAGCCGCCGACAACGACTCACCCGGTCTTGCACTCGCCGCCTAGCGGTGACGGGCGGTCTGACTGGCGTTCTCGCGAAGCGAGCGAAGATAAATCGCGTAGGGATTGGCTTTGTAATCGAGCAAATCAATCGCGCGCTGTACGCGTGACTGAGTGCTGGCGCGCACGCCTCGCTCGCCGTTCGCCACGCGCGATGCCGTTTTGGTCGACACGCCCGCGAGCTTTGCAACGTCCCTCAGAGTCGGAACAACTTCCTGTGTTTTCAAACCGTTCATGATTTTTTCCTCAAAAAACTGGCTGCGAAGCGCATGTTCGTCGCTCGGGGTGCAGATGAGGCAATGCGCCTCGCAGCCAATCGGACCCTTTCCAGTAACAGCACGATCGATAGAGGGCGGCGGTGTAGCGCAGAGTCTCAATCAACACCCGACAGTCCGCCAGATCGTAGGTGGATCCGGGGTCAACGCATCCACACCGTCACGCTACTGGGTTGAGCGTTCGCGGACAAACGACAAAAAGTCACTGACGGCATGAGAAAAAATCACCTGAGCCCGGCAAACGTATCGAGCGTCCAGCGACGAAACGCTCGCACCGCTTCGGTGCGTGCAGCCTGTCGAGTACTGACAAAGTAATACCGATATGGGGTTTGCACCTCGTGCACGTAGAGACGCTTCAAGTGACCCTGATCAAATCGCTCATTGGCCGCTGGAATCGGGGCAAGCGTTACGCCCACACCACGTTCGGCGGCACTCACCAGGGCCACCGTAGAATCTAAGGTCAAGGTGGTAGTCGGCGCTGGGAGGGCAACACCGGAATCCTCGCACCACCGATCCCAATCGTCCGTGCGGCTACTGTGTTTCAAAATCGGAAACGACTGCACAACGCGGCCTTCTGTATCCACCAGTTTTTTATACAAGTCAGGCGAACAGGCCGGTACCTGTCGCAAGGGTAAAAACGCATCCGCTGCCATGCCCGCCGGCGCGCGCTTAAAAATGCGAATGGACACATCCGCCTCTACCGGATGGCGCTCGGCATCTTCATCGGTGGAATCCAGGTGTATGTCGATATGTGGGTAATTCAGCGTAAAGTCGGCCAGTCTCGGCACCAGCAATTCGCTGGAAAAAAATGGCTGCACCGAAATTCGAAGCAGATCACGCTGCTGTCGATTGCGAAAGTGGGCCGTCACCGTATCGAGCTCCGTGATGAGATGGTTCACGCTATCGAATAGTCGTTCACCATCTTCGGTGAACGTGAGTGACGGATTGCTGCGATCAAATAACGGTCGCCCTACTTCCTGCTCTAGCGCTTTGATTTGTCGACTCACCGCCGACGCCGTGATGTGCAGCTCTTCGCTGGCTATTCGGAAACTCAAATGTTTACCGGCCACGCAAAACGTGCGCAACCCTCTTAGCGAAAGCTGTTTTCGATGTTTGGCCCGATTCGGCATGAGACTCTGTAAACGGAAAGCGACTGACCCTTGCAGATTGCAAGTATCATGCCACGTCATTCTACGGGGATTCGCGTGCGCGGCCGCCCGCCGCGCACTGATGCGGTGCGCTTGGTGCCTCTTAGCGGTGCAAAAAAGTGAGCGCGCCACGCTCGCGGTAAGGCAATCGCCCTTCGTTTCAGATGCGGCAAACCGCGTGCGTTTGCACGGTTCACGTGCGGGAGACGCCATGCGGGAATGGCCTTAGACCGAGTGTCGCCCCCGACTGCGCCCGTCCGGTTGAAGCTGAAAATTGAACGACTGCTCCACGGTCTGTTCGATGGGCTCTCCGTTTCGCAAAAGAGGCTCAAATCGCCACTTCGACACCGCGCGCATCACCGCCCGCTGAAACATCGGCCGCGAATCGCGATTGAGTACCGACACGTCATTGACCTTGCCCGTAGCATCCACTTGAATCGACACAACCACTTTATCCATGTAACCGCGAGCGCGAGCGCGAGTGGGATACCGGGGTGTCACGCTGTGAATCAACGCACCACCTGTTATGACTTCGGCAGGCCGTTCGGCGGCCATCCGCCCTACCGGAGAGATTGCTGTGTGATAGGCAGGTAGCGCCGACAGCCCAAACTCACCGGCGCCGGGATCAAACGAATGCAACGCCATCATGTCGACCGACGATGCCACCAAACCACCCGTCACGTCCTCGTTGACTGAGCCACCCGTCGCAGTCGTCGTCGCCGATTGATGCTTCGGTAGTGCATCGCGCCCACGCGCAAGCGTTGCCGCTCGCACCGTTTCGTGTCCGCTCTCGGCGGACGCGCGCAACCTATCGGACCGATTTGCGATGCGCTCAGACGCTGCCATTTCAGCATTAGAAATGGGTGCACTAAAGGTTGGCGGCAGCGCAAGGCGCCCTGTCGCGCTCAATTCGTTGGCACGCTCTTTCTCGGTCGAAACGCCGCGGGGTTGAGACCGCGAAGGCGATGGTTGCGCTTGCGCGGTGAGCGCAAAGGTGAGGTTTGAGATCGCGTCCGCACTGACGGGGCGGCGAGGATAGTGCGCGAGTCGGATCGGTTCGAGTCGAGTGACCGCACGCGAGGGGGCATCCGTCATCGTTACCGCCGCAGCGCGCGTCTCATCCGGCGACACATGCGCCAAATGCAGCGCGACGAGCGCCACAGCCGCCGCGGTGAGGCGCAGCGCAACGGCGGGCATAAAACCCCAACGCTGGTGACGTCGGCGTGTCACCATGCGCGCAATGCGCGTGACCAAGGGCCCGTCCGTGGCCGCCAACCGCCAGGTCGGTGCCTCATGCTGACGAAGCGTTTCGAGTTTGCTCAAGGCATGGGCATAGCACACCCGCTCGTTGAACGTTGAAATGACGATATCGTCGCAGCACAGCTCGCGTTCATGGCGAATCGTACGCGTGAGTACAAACACCACCGGGTGGAAAAACAGAACGGTTTCCGCCGAGACAAGCACATAGTTAATCATGTGGTCTTTGCGCCGAAAATGCGCCAGCTCATGCGCGATGATGAGTTCGAGTTCGCGCACGGACAACCCCAACAACGCGCTACTCGGTATGACCACAAGCGGCTTGACGACACCCACCAACATCGGCACCGATGCCGCCGCCGACTCAACCAGCGCCACCGGCACACGAATACCCATCGCGCGACGCACATGCTCAAACGACTCAGCCAAGGCCGGAATCGACCAACTATTCGCGATGGTTTGCCGTTGAAGCCGCCGCCAATCGCCAGCCACGCGCCACCCCGATGCCGCCACTCCGGCCAGCCAAAACGCACAGACCCAGGACATCAGCGACCCATCGAACGATGACGGGCTTGTCGACCACGTCGCCAAATAACCGGTTGCGGCAGCGGTGCTCTCCGCCACCGGCAGCGTGAACAGCAGTGAACCGAAGGTGAGCAGCGGCAATCCCATCAACAGCAACAGCCAGCCCAGCGCGTTACTGTGTCGTACGATCGGCGTGGCGTTGCCGACAGCGACTTTGGACAGCGCGAACAGCACGCCAATAATGAGGCCTTGCCACACTGAATGCAGCAGAGTCCATCCGAGCGCGTTGATCACCTGTTCAAAGGACAGTGGCATATTAAGACTCGGCGTTTTGCGCCTCGAGTTGATCGAGCAAGGACCGAATCTTATCGAGCTCTTCTCGACTGGCGGACTGCGCCGAACCCAGTGCCTGAACCACCAATTTTGACGCCGAGCCGTCGAAGGCGCGCTGCACCAGATCGGATGTGAGTTGATTCTGCACGCTCACCCGACTCGAGACGGGTCGATAGACGTGGGCACGCCGCGAGTCATCCCGCACGACCAACCCTTTGCGATGCATGATCTGGAGCAACTTCAAAATGGTGGTGTAACCGCTCGCGTTGTTGCCCGGCATCGCTTCATGCACCGCTCTGACCGTCGCGGGTCCGTGATCCCACAGCACGCCCAGAATGACCAGTTCAGCGGGAGTCGGCTTCGGTGCCAGCGGCTCATTGAGGTTTGTCATCATGCTTCTCGATCTTACCGATTCAAACTCCCAACCTACTCCGATTATTAACGAAAGTCTACGTAGATAGAAACCGGACTTAAAGAGCCATCTAAGTGATTGATTTTTATTTGTCGCCCAGAACCCGATTCCCGTCGGACGAACACGGGTTTTTTACGTCAAATCAGGGGTTTTTCATCTGCAATTCACCCATCGCTGTGGCATCATGGACGCAACCGGAGCCGTGCCTTTTCCGGCACAGTAGTTAAGGAGACGCATTCGGAAAGTAAAACCAGTTCAGACGAGACTGCATGAAAGACAATAACAACCGCATCTTGAGTGTCATTGACGGCCGCGATTCGCCGAGTGTGCAAGAAACTTGCACCCAAAATTCAGTGACCGAAGACCTGATGGACGAGATGCGAGTGGCCACCTGGCACTGGAACAGCGAACTGGAAATCGGGCATTGGGTGCCCACGCAACCCGACTGGTTGCCACCCCAAGCACTCACCGACGCCGATTCGTTTGTCCGTCACCTTCACGTTCACGACCAAGAGTTTTTCGCAACCGCGTTGAACGACCGTGAACAGACCTCATTTGAAACGCAGGCTCGCCTCATCGCTGATCAGGATGAACGTTGGCTGCACATTCATGGACGCCGAGATCCCGAGCAACCTGAGCTCATCGTGCTCGCCATTCGCGACGCCACGGCGGTCAAAAGTCTACAGCGTACACTTCAAGCGCAAATCCGGCGCCATCAAGAAATGGTGCGCGACACCGAAGCCATCGCCTTTGAGTTTGAGCTGCCCGGCTGGAACGTCAAACACATCGACCGTCAAATCGAGAGCCTGTTGGGATACCCAACGGCGGATTGGTTACGCCGCGGCGAATTTCTCAAAGAGAACGTGTTCACTGACGACTGGCCTCAATTTGATGAATTAGCGGGTGCCGACAACGACAACTCCGACCGGTACACCTTTGAGTTTCGCATCCGCACCGCCAGTGGCGAATTACGCTGGCTGCGCATCGCCGGGCGTCGCATTCCGGCTGGCAAACGTTCACCACCCCGCGTGCGCGGCGTCCTACAAGATGTGTCGGAGTCGCGTTTGGCAATCGAAGCGCAACAGGTGAGCGAAAAACAGCTCAGCATGCTCTACGACCAGAACCCATCGATGTTTTTCAGCATGGATGGCGACGGCATCATTCTGTCGGTCAATCGCTATGGCGCTGAACACCTCGGCTATCGCCCAGAAGAGTTAATCGGACAAAAGGCCCACCGGCTTCACCTGCCATCCCAACGTAGCGCCATGCGTGAGCGTTTCAACGATTGTGTCAACGCCAATGGTGAAGTCCGTCATTGGGAAACTTGCTTGTTGCGTGCGGATGAAACCCCCCTCTGGGTACGTGTGGCGGCGCGTGCAACCGGCAAGGGTCAACGATCGGGCGTGCTGGCCGTTTGTGAGGACATCACCGAAGCCCGCGCGCTCTCCGATCAGCTAGAGTATCAAAGCCGCTATGACCTGCTGACCGGACTGGCGAATCGCAGCAACTTTGAGCAGTGCCTGAGCGATGCGCTCAAATCGGCCAAAGAACATCAATGGGAGCACGTGTTGTGCTACATCGACGTCGACCAGTTCAAAATTATTAACGATACGTGTGGCCACAGCGCCGGCGATCAGATGCTCCGCCGGGTCGGACACATGCTGTCGAAGTATCTTCGAGAAGAGGACATGCTGGCGCGTCTGGGTGGTGATGAGTTTGGCATTCTTTTCCATCGCTGCGACATTGACAACGCGCGGCGACGAGCCGAAGAAATCAACCAATATCTGGCCAGTCAACGTTTCAAATGGGGCGAAAACAACTTTAGGATCACCGCGAGTGTCGGCATGGTCGCCATCAACTCGCGCAGCGAGAGCGCTGAACACGTACTGAGTGTTGCTGACACGGCCTGTTTCGCGGCGAAAGACCTGGGCCGAAACCGCGTGTACTGCTCCACCGAAGAGGACGACGACGAAATCACCCGCCGACACGGCGAAATGAGCTGGATTGCGCGACTCCAATCCGCGCTCGACGACGACGGCTTCGAAGTATATAGCCAACTTATCCATCCGCTTGATGGTGATCTATCGCGAGGGCACTCAATCGAAGTGCTTTTGCGACTCAAGGATTATCAAGGCGATGTCATTTTGCCCGAGCGCTTTATTCGAGCCGCGGAGAACTACCATATCGCGACCCGCCTGGATCACTGGGTATGCGAACGTGTCGTTCGGTATTTCGACGAACATCTTGAGCAACTTGACGATCTCAACTTTATCTGTGTCAATCTGTCGGCGCAGTCGGTCACCGATAAAGAATTTCAAGCCAGTCTCATACAGATGCTGGAAGGCCGCCACGCCACCGCGCAAAAACTCTGCTTTGAAATCACCGAAAACGGCGTCATTGAAAATATCGACGCGGCCACCGAGTTTATCGCCAGCCTTAAAGCACTCGGCTGCCGTTTTGCGCTCGATGATTTTGGCAGTGGTGTGTCGTCATTCGCGTACCTGAAAAATCTCGAAGTCGACATCGTCAAAATCGATGGCATGTTCGTCAAGCACATTAATGACGACTCCATTGACCGCGCGTTGGTGGGGTCGATTAACGACATCGGTCACGCCATGGGCAAACAGACCATCGCTGAGTACGTTGAAGATGAGGATACGCAGCGCTGTCTGAAACAACTCGGCGTTGATTTTGCACAGGGGTTCCATATTCACAAGCCGGAACCCATGGCCGAGCAGATGAGCGCCTTGGCCGATCGGCGCTCAGCCAAATCGTAGGGCACGCTCCTACGTCCCACTCCCACATTCGAACACCGTAACCGTAGCGAGCGCGTGCCGCCGCTGCGTTAATGCCCGTGCTGGCTCGCAAACGCTTAACAGGACGAGGCGAACGGTTCGATCTGTGCTGAACCGACGGCGTATTCCCCGGGATCGAGTCGACGCAGTCGGTCAGTCACTCACGCGATTGCGACCCGCGCGCTTGGCACGATACATCGCCGAATCAGCGCCACCGATCGCCTGTTCGACCGAGGAGATGCGATTGCCAGGCTGTGTCCAGGTGCCGACGGACACCTGAGCATGAAGCGGCTTGCCGTTGTGCATGATCGTGGTTTTTGCCACCGCTTCGCAGAGGCGATCGCAGAACACCAGTGCATCGGTAGCGCCCGTATTCGTGAGCAACATTACGAACTCCTCGCCGCCAAAACGTGCGAGTAGATCCTTCTCACGACGCTGCGCCGACAGGGTGTTCGCCACTTCTCGTAATACATGATCACCGGCAGCATGACCGAGGTTGTCGTTAATGAGTTTGAAGTGATCGATATCGATCATCACCATCGTCAGCGGCTGATCTGATTCGCGCATTGATGCCAGCACCGACGCGCTCTTGCCGAAAAACCAACGACGGTTATGGAGCCCGGTCAGTTCGTCGGTAAGCGCAGCCGCTTCCAGCTGTTTTTCAGCGTGAATCTCGACGCGCGCACGGTATTCCACGCGGAGCAAGAAATTACCTATTTTCATTCGCGCCGAAGGATCCAATACGCAACTTGAAATCGCGTCGCCATTGACGTGAGTGCCGTTGGTAGAGCCCAGATCTTCCGCGATGATGCCGCTGTCGGTGAGTCTCACCCGGCAGTGCTGCCGTGACACCTGCGACCCTTCCAGCTGCACATCCACATGACGACCGCGACCAATCACCAGACCATTGGGCGTAATGGCATAACGCCCGGCTTTCTCACGCGGATGGACCACACTGAGGTACGGGCGATTATCACCCAGATGGGTGAAATGCGTCGGTCGCACTGCGACAACAGTGCGATCATCCGGATCCGAGCGTGTAAAATCTGGCCGTGACATAGCGTCTCCAACCCACCATTCAATGGCAGCGAGTGTACCGCGACGGTGAGGGTCCGTGTACAGTCTGTTATGTAACATAATACGCAAGCACCGATTCTCGTCGAAAATGCGTCGAAGCGCTAGCGGCGACGTAAATATTTGCGACGAAAAGCAAGTAAATTCAGCCGTCCACGTTCTTTTGAGCGCCACGAGCCACGATGAGAAGCGAAAGTGCGATACACTGACAACGGTGTCAGCAAAAGGCTCAGAGCGGTCAACACCGCCTCTATTAAAAAAACAACCTAGCCGGCTGATCACCAGGGCGACAATCAGTTCGATGCAGACTACCGCAGGGGGTATGCCATGCAGCTTTGGCTATTGAAGGGCGCGTTGATCGTGTGGGTGATGGTGACGATCGTTTTTTCAGGTTCGACGTACGCGCAAGACGCGTATCTTCATTTCGAAAGCGGTCATGTGCGACCCATGTCGATGTCGCCCGATGGGACGACACTTGCGGTGGTCAACACCTCCGACAATCATGTTGAGCTGTTTTCATTGCGCACCGACGGTCTGGTACACACACGCTCGGTGCCGGTCGGCATGGAGCCCGTGACCGCTGTGTTTCGGACCAACACGGAACTGTGGGTGGTCAACCATCTCTCCGACAGTGTCAGCATCGTCGACCTTAGCGGCTCACCCCGCGTGCGCCAAACGCTGCTGGTGGGAGACGAACCACGGGATTTGGTCTTCAGCGGAAACAATCGCGCGTTTATTACCACCGCGCACCGCGGACAGCACCGCACCCATCCGTCGATTGCCGCAGTAGACGGTGCTGGCGACCCACAGCTCACGACAGCGAGCATACCGCGCGCGGATGTGTGGGTGTTTGATGCACTGAATCCAGGCACAGCGCTGGGCGGCCTGCCGCTCGAAATCGTCGAGTTGTTTGGTGATTCGCCGCGAGCGCTCGCGGTCAGTCCCGATGGCAACACCGTATACGCCGCTGTGTTCATGTCCGGAAACCAAACCGCGGTCGTGAATGAAGGCGTCGTGTGCAATGGCTTTGGCGCGTCACCCTGTAATGGTGACGGCATTACGTCACCAAACGGCCTAGCCGGCGGACAAATGCCCGGCGGCATGCCCGGCCCGAGCACAGATGTCCACGGCGACAACGCTCCGGAAACGAGCCTCATTGTAAAGTACGACCCGGCCAGCGGCGAATGGCGTGACGAACTCGATCGCAACTGGAGCAATGGTATTCGCTTCACCTTGCCCGACTACGATGTGTTTGAAATCGATGCGTCGACGCTCGAAGAAACCAATAGCCACTCGGGTGTCGGCACGAACTTGTTTAACATGGCGGTCAATCCAGTCAACGGTGACGTCTATGTCAGCAACACCGAAGCGATCAATGAAGTGCGCTTCGAGGGCTCGGGCGTGTTTGGCGGATCAACCGTGCAGGGAAATTTGGCGCAATCGCGCATCACCCTACTGACCTCCACGGGCATGATCACTCGTCATTTAAACAGCCATATCGATTACTCGGTGCTCCCGGCTCCAGCGGGTACGGCAATGCATTCGCTGGCAACCCCCACCGAGATGGTGTTCAGCGCCGACGGTACCAAGCTCTATCTGGCGGCATTTGGCTCGTCCAAAATCGGTGTGTTTGACACCAGCTCGCTGGTTGATGGCACCTTCGATCCCACTACTGCCAGCAGCAACTATCTTGATGTGCCCGGCGGTCCGTCAGGCGTTGTGCTCGACGAGGGACGCAACCGACTCTACGTCACATCTCGCTATGAGAACGCAGTGGTCGCGATCGATTTGGCCAGTGGCAACACCATTGCGCAGCGTGCTCTGCACAATCCCGAACCAGCAGCCGTTATCGAAGGCCGACCCTTTTTGTACGAAGGTGGCTTGAGCTCTTCAAATGGCGAAGCCGCCTGCGCAAGCTGCCACTTGTTTGGCGATATGGACGGCCTCGCGTGGGATCTGGGTAATCCCGACGACGAAGTGATCGATAACCCCGCACAAGTCAATCTGCAGGCTCTGGTTGAGTTGCTGAATCAAGCGTCACCCTCGATCAATGGCACCGGCAGTATGAATCAGCTTCACCCCATGAAAGGGCCAATGACCACGCAAACTCTGCGCGGCATGTCCAACTCAGGTGCGATGCATTGGCGCGGCGATCGCGCGGTGGGGGTGTTTGGCACCGATGCCACGAATGAAGTGATCTCGTTCCTCAATTTCAACGTTGCGTTTCCGGGGCTGCTGGGTCGAGAGACGCCACTCGAGGTGGCGGATATGACCAAGTTCACCAACTTTGCGCTGGCGATGATACTCCCGCCCAACCCGGTTCGCGCCCTGGACAATACACTCAACGCGAACGAACAGGCCGGACAGAATTTTTATCTTGGCACGCGTCGCTCCGACGGCGCGCCGTTTGATTTTACGGGCGAACAAGATGGGTTTACGTGCGACGGCTGCCACGAGCTCAATCCGGCACTCGGACGATTCGGCACGTCAACCGCGGCAAGTTTTGAGGGTGAAGAACAAATTTTCAAGATTCCTCATTTGCGCAACATGTATCACAAGGTCGGTATGTTCGGTATGCCACAGGCCGATTTTTTCCGGCCGGCCGATACCAGCCACCAGGGCGATCAGGTGCGAGGCACCGGCTTTTTGCATGACGGCAGCACCGACACGTTGTTTCGTTTCTTCAGTGCCACCGTGTTTCAAAGCGCGGTCAACAACACGGTCGGATTTGAAAACGACCAGTCGCGAAGTGATATGGTCGACTATATGATGGCCTTTGATACCGACCTCGCACCCATTGTCGGCCAACAAATGACGCTCACCAGTACGAGCAATGCTGACGCGTTAGCGCGCGTCGATATACTGCTCGCTCGGGCTGGGGCCACGTTTGTGTCGGAGATTCTCGGCGGCACGACCACCGAAGCGGATATAGTCGTACATGGCGCGATTAACGGCATCACCGTGCGCTATGCTCGTCAAGCCGACGGCACCTTTCTACCCGATAGTGGTGGCGTCGCCATCAGCGCAACCGCACTGCGTGATCAGCTGCAAAGCGCCGACGACCGACTCACCTACACCGCGCTTCCACCCGGCTACGCGACGCGTGCTGGCATTGACCGCGATCTAGACGGTGTGCTCGATGCGACCGACAATTGCCCCGCTAACGCCAACGCAGCGCAAACGGACGGCGATGGCGATGGCATTGGCGACGCGTGCGACAACTGCACGACGAGCGGCAATGCCAGCCAGCTCGACACGAACGGCGATGGCTTCGGTAATCAGTGCGACGCCGACTTGGACAATAATAATGTGGTGAATTTCCTCGATCTGGCATTGTTGCAAAACGAGATTTTCCAAACGGGTGAGCTGGACGCGGATCTCAATGGCGATGGCGCCGTCAATTTCCTTGATGTCGCGTTATTTGGCGCCCAGTTCCTCGGCACACCCGGACCCAGTGCCATCAACTAACCCTCGAGTCGACCCCGCTCCGTCGGAGTCCGATTAGACGATGCATGCGATGGGGCCCATTTTCGGGCCCCATTGTTACACTCGGTAGCGTAAACCGATCGCGCGCCGCTCAACGTCGCCGCGCCATGTCGACAACGCATCCATCCGCGCCGCTCGACCACCGGCCAACACCGCAGGTCGTGCTCGAATGAGGACACGACGCTCAGACGCCTGTGCCCACTGGCTTGAACGCGACGACACAGATACTATGTCGGCCCGACGTTGAGCACCGATAGGCCCAGCGTTCACGGGCTGGGCCGGACACGCCCTATCCATTTTTCAGCGCAGGAACGCGGTGTGCGATGACGCCATACGCGCCTTATACCGTTTAATCGTAGGGACAGCTTTTGACCGATTCAGCGACACACTGGACAGCAAACGACGCCGCCGAACTGTATGGCATCGAACGTTGGGCCAACGATTACTTCTCGATCGACGCGCAGGGGCACGTATGTGCCCGCACGCTGCATGCCTCAACGCGCTTGAGCGAGATGGTTGAGGGCATGATCGAACGCGATTTGCAGATGCCCGTGCTGTTGCGTATCGAGAATCATCTGGATGCCCAGATCTTTCGCCTCAATGAGGCCTTCAAGGCCGCAATAGAAGAATTGGGCTACAACCGTCCCTACCGCGGTGTATACCCGATTAAGGTCAATCAACAGGCCCAGGTGATCGAGGAAATTGCCGACTTTGGTGCGCGCTATCAGCATGGATTCGAGGTCGGTAGTAAACCGGAAATGATCGTCGCACTGGCCACGCTACAGGCGCCCGATAGCCTAATCATTTGCAACGGCTATAAAGATGAAGAGTTCATTGAGCTCGGACTGCAGGCAATGAAGCTGGGCTACCGGTGTTTTTTCGTACTGGAAACGCCGACAGAACTGCCGATCATTCTGCGACGCAGCGACGAACTGAATGTGGAGCCCATGATCGGCGTGCGAGTCAAAATGACAACGCATGTCAGCGGCCATTGGAACAAGTCGAGTGGTGACCGAAGCAAATTCGGGCTTTCGACGGCACAGCTTATCCACGTCGTCGATGCGCTCAAGCAAGCCAACAAACTCCATTGTCTGAAGTTACTACACTGCCACTTGGGCTCGCAGATTCCGAATATCCAGGAAATTCGAGCAGGCATTACCGAAGCGTGTCGCTTTTACGCCGACTTAGTCAGAGAAGGTGCCGCACTCGATCATATCGATTTGGGTGGCGGACTGGCGGTAGACTATACGGGCTGGGCGAGCAATGACGATCAGAGCCGTAATTACACGCTGGAGCAGTACTGCACCGATATTGTCGACACGCTGAAGACGTCGTTCGATCAACACGGCATCGCCCATCCTACGATCGTAACGGAGTCGGGTCGCGCAACGATCGCCTATTCATCGGTACTGTTATTTAACGTGCTCGACACCACCCGGTTTGAAGCGCTCAGCCATACCGCGTCGCATGATGAAGAGCATCCAACAGTGCTGAAGTTACGCAATGTGCTCCGTGACCTGTCGGTTGACACAGTGCAAGAGAGTTTCAATGATGCGCATTACTATCGTGACGAAATACGAGAGCTATTTCGTCACGGTCAAGTCGATCTGCGCGAACGCGCGTGCGCCGAAAATTTGTTCTTTGATGTCCTGCAGAATGTCGCGGCGATTACCGCCACTATGGAACGTGTGCCAACCGATCTGGAAGACCTCGGCAACAGCCTAGCCGACATTTACTATGGAAACTTTAGCCTATTCCAATCGCTACCCGACGTATGGGCAATTGAGCAACTGTTCCCCATTATGCCTATTCACCGTCTACATGAACGCCCAGATCGCAAAGCGGTGCTCGCCGATATTACGTGTGACAGCGACGGCAAGATCGATGCATTTATCGGCGATAGCGACACGGCCAGCGTGCTGCCGGTGCATAGCTTAAAGGAAGGTGAAGAGTACTATTTGGGCGTATTTCTCATCGGCGCCTATCAGGAAACACTGGGCGACCTGCATAATCTGTTTGGCGACACCAACGTAGTGAGCGTACGCATTACTGGCGAAGGCACCTTCGAGTTTGTGAAGGAAATTCACGGCGATACGATTAAAGACGTACTGAGTTACGTCGAATACAACCCAAAAGAGCTACTGCTAAAATATCGCAATATAGCCGAACGCGCAGTGCGCAGTGGGCGAATCACAGCCAAGGAGCGCCAAGTGATCCTAAATACGTTCAACGACAGTTTGCAGGGTTACACCTATTACGAACGAGACGCTCAATGACCCGCGCAGCGCCAGTCTTTTTGCCCACTCGAACACGCCCCGTGCGGCTGCGTACGGTTCGACACAGACGGACAGCCTTGATGGCATTCGTCATTGATAAAAAGTGAGAAGTTCATGACCGATGTACTCATTATAGGCGCCGGCGGTGTCGGCCAGGTGGTCGCCTTCAAATGCGCGATGGTGCCACACGTGTTTTCATCTATCGTGCTCGCCAGTCGCACCGAGTCGAAATGCAAGGCCATCGCAAAACAGGTCAATGACAAACTTGGCGTGCATATCGATACGGCGCAAGTTGACGCCGACAATGTGCCGGAATTGGTGACATTAATTAACGCGGTGAAACCCAAGCTGGTCATCAATGTCGCCCTACCCTACCAAGACTTAACCATTATGGACGCGTGCCTTGAAACGGGCGTTCACTATCTCGATACCGCTAACTACGAACCACTCGATACGGCAAAGTTTGAGTATAAATGGCAGTGGGCGTACCAGGAGCGCTTCCAACAGGCTGGGTTAACGGCGTTGCTCGGCAGCGGATTCGATCCGGGCGCCACCAACATGTTTACCGCCTATCTGGCCAAACACACGTTCGATGAGATTCACACCCTCGACATAATCGACGTGAATGGCGGCGATCACGGCTACCCATTCGCGACTAACTTTAATCCCGAGATTAATATTCGAGAAGTCACCGCCGAATGTCGCCATTTTGAAAATGGTGCATTTCATACGTCGCCTGCCATGTCCAAGCACGTGTCGTTTACGTGCCCCGAAGACGTTGGCACCTACACGATTTATCGCATGTATCATGAAGAACTCGAATCGCTCACCAAGCACTTCCCGTCCTTGCAGCGGGCGCAGTTCTGGATGAGTTTCGGTGACAGCTATCTCAAACATTTGGAGGTGCTGGGCAATGTGGGCATGACCGGCATTGAACCGGTGCTCTACGAAGGTAGACCCATCGTCCCAATCCAGTTTCTTAAAACGCTGCTACCCGATCCGTCCACGCTTGGTTCCCGGACAAAAGGGAAAACCTGTATCGGCTGCTACGTAACCGGCACAAAGGACGGGCGTGACACGGCCGCCTATCTATACAACGTAAAGGATCATCAAGACTGTTACCAAGAGGTGGGTTCACAGGCCATCTCCTACACAACTGGGGTACCGGCGATGATTGGCGCCAAAATGATTCTCGAAGGTCAGTGGCGCCGTCCCGGCGTGTGGAATATGGAACAGTGCGATCCTGATCCTTTTATGCACGACATGAATGCGTATGGCTTGCCGTGGTCGATTATGCAGCCGGCTCAGTTCGACCTCGACTAAACGGTCGTGAACAGTCACACCTTTTCGGCCTACGACCCACGCGACTGCCCGTCACCGTGCTATGTCGTGGACGAGGTCGCCGTCGAGCACAATCTTAACATTCTCAAAACCGTGTGCGACGCAACCGGAGCGCGCTGTTTGCTCGCGCTTAAGGCGTTTTCAATGTTTGCGCTTGCGCCGCTCGTGCGCCGCTATTTGCACGGCACCTGTGCGAGCGGCCTCCACGAAGCGCGACTGGGGGCCGAGGAGTTTGGCGGCGAAAACCACGTTTATTGCGCAGCCTTTAGTGATGCTGATTTTACCGAGGTAAAAGCGTTGGCTCACCATATTGTGTTTAACTCTCTGCATCAGCTACATCGATTTGAGCCCCAGCTCCGCGCAGCGGGCAGTCCAAGTGTTGGATTACGCGTAAACCCTCTGCATTCCGAAGGCACACATGCGCTTTACGACCCTTGTGCACCCGGCTCGCGACTTGGCATTCCGATTACCGAATTTGACGTGACGCCGCTGTCGTCACTCCCAGTGGCCGGCCTGCATTTTCACACGCTATGTGAACAGGGTTTTGCCCCGCTGGCGCGGACACTGGATGTCATCGAAACGCGGCTCGGTGAGGTCCTGCATGAACTCGAGTGGATTAATTTGGGGGGTGGTCACCACATTACGCAACCCGGCTATGATTTAGACGGGCTGATTCATCGACTTAACGCATTGCGTTCGCAGTACGACGTGCAGGTTTATATCGAGCCAGGAGAAGCGATTGCAGTCAATACCGGTGTCCTTGTGAGTTCCGTACTGGACATCGTACATAACGAAATGCCCATCGCGATTCTTGATACGTCTGCCACCTGCCATATGCCCGACACACTTGAGATGCCGTATCGAGCAGACATTTTCGGCGCCGCTCCCGCTGACGTTAAGGCACACACCTATCGTTTAGGCGGTCAGACCTGTTTGGCAGGCGATGTGATGGGTGACTACAGCTTCGACCAACCGTTGACACGTGGTCAACGTCTAATGTTCGATGACATGAGTCACTACACCATGGTGAAAACATCGACCTTCAATGGCATTAATCTTCCAGCCATCGCCATTTGGAATTCCGATTTGGGGCACACGCGCGTAGTTCGAGAATTTGGCTACACCGATTTCAAAACCCGTCTGAGCTGACTGCGCACAAGGATCAACCCATGAGCACGCTGACCTATCCCCCCTTTCTTGGCTCTGAGATTCAACAGCCTGCGTTTGGCGATGCGCTGTTTCACATTGTGCCCGTACCGTTTGAAGCGTCTGTCTCCTATGGCAGCGGCACCGCATTGGGCCCCTCTGCGATACTCGACGCATCGTGGCAACTCGAGACGTGGGACGGAAAAAGCGATCCAAGCGAACTCGGTATCTTCACTCATGACCCCGTCGACACCACCGGCGACAATGAAACGGTCATGCAGGCGATCGAAGATGCCATCAAACCCATAGCGGCCGCGGGCCATCTCCCCATTGCCATTGGTGGTGAACACAGCGTCACATTTGGCGTCATTCGAGGACTCATCGCAGCCGGCATGACCGATATCGGCGTGGTGCAAATCGACGCCCATGCGGATCTACGCGATGCGTACGAGGACAATCCGCTCAGTCACGCATCGGTCATGAAACGCCTGGTTGATTTGAACATCCCACTTTACCAATTGGGCGTCCGCGCCTACTGCCAAGAAGAAATTGAGACGCGAAAAGCACACGGCGTGCGCTATCAAGATGCGGATGAACTAGTGCCCAACCACATTACCCACATTGCTCTGCCGGATGACTTTCCTCAAAACGTGTTTTTCACCCTGGATATCGATGGCATGGACCCATCGGTTTTTCCTTCAACCGGGACGCCCGTGCCCGGCGGACTGGGTTGGTACCAAACGCTCTCGTTGTTTGAGTCAGTAGTCAATCAGCGCCGAGTGATCGGTTTCGATTTGATGGAGTTTGCCCCTATCCAGGGCTTTCATGCCTATGAATTTTCAGCCGCGCAACTCGTGTATAAATTGATGGGCATCATTCAGCGACAAGCGAGCCAAAACTAACCCAGTGCACGCAAAAAAAAGCCCCGCAACGCGGGGCTTTTTTTGACAAGAGAAGTGCGTGTTACGCGGTGCGACGTCGGCCAAACCCAAACAGTCCAAGCGCCGTCAGGAACAACGGAAGCGCCGCTGGAATCGGCACGCTTAATGCGTCAAACGCCAGCTGACCGATCACCGCATGTGTAGCGGCCGTTGGGTGGATGCCGTCAAAGAAGAGATACGAATCCGGGTCGAGGCAAGCCGTGTTGATGCACGCGTCTGTGACGTTACTGATACCAAACGCCGATGGATCTGAAATCACATCGTTAAACAGACCGAACAGATCAAATGAAATGATGTTGACACCCAGCGTGGCTTCAAGATTGGCAATCTCCATGGCAAGGTCAGCATTGTGCTGGGCAGCCGCTGCCGAAATGACTGCGGATGAACCGCCTGGCGCACCGCCACTCAGCGCCTCAGGAGTGAGGCCGATGTCAGGCAAATTGGGCACAAAGAAATTAGTGGCGCCGGCCGCGGCCAGATCGGTGATGATTTGTGCGATGCTAGCGGCTGAGGAACCCGCGTCGTTATCGCGCACATCGTTACCACCACCAAATACGACATACAGTGCGTTCGAATCGGCAGAACCACCCGTGTCGGTGAAGTAGAATCCGAGCTGGTCAGACAGTGACGGGATCAGATCACCGGGATCTTCGGTCGCGCGCGCACCACCAAATGCATAGTTGCTGCCACCTGCCACGGAATTATCGAGCGGCAGACCCATTAAGTTCGCCATTTGCTCGACCCACACGAGACCGGCCGATCCGTCCGTAAAGTTACTGGTGAAGCGACTGTCGGCGTAGGGCGGATTGGGCCCAAATGCGCCACCGAACAAATCAAAGATGTTGCCCGAATCCGATAGGCTGTCGCCAAACACGACTAAACTGCTGTAGCTGCTGGCCTGCGCGGCACCTGAAAATGCCAAGCCAACGACAAGCAGCGCCGCCGCACTGGCGCGGCGTAGTGAAGAAACAAATTGCATAACCCCTCCGACGAAAAAGTGAAACCGTTTGGTTTCGGATTGCCGGCGAAACGGAAACATCTAACTGGACTCGCCCCGCCAACACAATTATACAGTGGCTTGTTTTTCACACTCTGCACCGAAACCGTGAGCGACGCGCCACCGCGTTTATTCTTAGCCCAAGAGTGTAAACCAAAAAGTAAGTGAATGGCTGAATTTTCCATAACCTGCGCCACCGATCTCGCCAATTGGTTTCAGACGGAAGCGACTCGCAGTGGATCCCGCACACCATGGCCCGTTCCCCCGACACCGACGGCGCCGAAGCGGTGCGGGACCGTTGCAGGATCAGCACGACGCTCGACGGCCGCCAATGCGCGGCATACGTAGAGTCAGTCGCCGCGCTCTCGACCAAGAAACTCGATTGGTATTTATACTTTTCATAGAGTTAGCCGACTTTTCGCGCATCACATCAAACGCTACACTGAACCGATGAGCCGCCTATTCCAGCACCCTTTGCGCACCGCTCCGCTCCTCACCGCCGTGCTGGCATTGTGTGCTGGCGCGAGCGTGTACGTCATCAGCCGCGTTAATGGGCCGTTTTGGACCACCTGGATCGATGGGTCGACGCTCGCCGCCCTGCGCGCGCACGCGGTCTCCGTGCCCCTTTCTCAACAACTGCCCAGTTTTTTTCACGCCCTTGCGCTATTCAGCGCGACCCTGGCCGTGACCGCGGATTGGCGACGGGGACGTTCCGTCGCGCTGTCGATCAGTCTCATCGTCGTCGTCGCCATGGAATTCGTTCAGCATCCGGTGGTCGAAAACCTCTGTCGCGCTGCCCACCGCTGCCTTGGATCACCTTTTCAGGAGTACATGACAGACGGCACGTTTGATTGGTTCGATCTTGTCGCGATTGCGGTCGCCGCGGCTTTTGCCTTTAGCGCGTGCCATCCAATGGTAAGATCCAGCCACGATCACCCCAGATAATTGGAGAGCAACCCTACATGACTGCACGCTTGTCGGCTTTTTTGCTAATCGTACTCTGGCTCGCGGCCGTCTTGCTCGCCGTGGGCAGTAAGAGCTATGACCCAGATGAAGATGAGCCGGTTGCACCGGTGTTGGTTGACGTCAGCGTTATCAACAGTGGCGCGATAACGATTGAAAACGGCGACACGCGGGACTCGGTGTCCGACCTGACGCTAAGCGTGCAGTTTGAAAAAGGTGGAAACGCCGGGATTACGCTGCGTGAGGTGCCGGTCGACCTCGACACATCGACCGGGTTTGATTTAGAGATCATTGCCAACGACGGGGAGAATCTGCTCGACGGCTCCGTCTCGGTCAACGTAACCAGCGCACTCGATTTTGGACTCGCGCGCCAACCAGACGCCGGTCAGCTCTCTCTACTGCGTGACGGTACAAGCACCCTCATCACATTTGATAGCACGGGTGTCGGCGTCGCCACGGGCACGGCCACATCGGTACTCATTGGATTTGACGATTTCCGAACGTTATATCTCGACCAGGATCGTGACTTGGATCAACGCTTTGCCTCCAAGGCCTATCAAGTGCTTGAAACGGTATGGCTCATGAGCCGCTTTGGTGAGACGGCACAGCAAAACATCACCGACAACATCGATATGCTCGAGTCAATGGGTCGAGGTAATAGCCTGGACTTAACCTGCGGAAACAGCACAGACGCTACGGCCACTTACGCATTGGTTTGGACCACGGACCCGGCGGGCGACGGTTTAGGCCAGGCTGGCAATGGTGACGCCTTCGAATTTTCGTGGGGAAACTGTTTGTTCAGTAACGACGATCGGTATTTGGACAACGAGATGCAGATCGCCAATTACCAGCTAAACAATGACACGCAACCCCGCAGTCTTTCCATGTCGGCGATTTATTCGAGTACGATTTTTGGTGAAGGCACAATCAGTTCTTCATTGCCCTCAACCACACAACTGCGCATCGATGGCACGCTTGTGATTACCGCAATTGAAGGCGCGACCGTCACACCGGACCCATAACGCCCGCGCTATATCGATCAACTACTACCGCCCATATTTCTCTTTGCGTAGTGCCGCCGCCTGCCCCACCCAGTCGTCACGATTAATACGATCTGGGAAGGTGTTAATGTGCGAAGCCACCCACTCGATATCTTTCTTGCGCAGCGCTGCGACTTGCCGAAACAGATAAATACCGAGTTTGTTCATAGTCTTTTCCATCACCGGTCCCACACCCCAAATCTTCTTAAGGTCATCTTTCTCAGCAGGCGCCTTCGACAAGAGCCATTTGGGCTGGTCAGTTTTACTCGATTTTGCTGGTCGCGGCGCATCCGTCGTCGACAACTCATTTTTTAGTGCTTCGTAGCGACGCCGCCAGTCTTTTGCCAGCTTGCGTTGCTCGCTGTGTTGGCGATGCTCCTTGGCATACTCCACATCACGTTGCTCGAGCGTTCGTCGCAACATCGCCACCTCGTCAACATGTCGCTCACTCTTGCCCGCCTGTTCTTCAAGCTGCGCCAAACGCTGTTGGTCCTCGCGTGCGCGAGTGGCGGCCTCATGTTCAGCCTGATCGAGGCGCCTTTGCATTTCAACAATCCGGTGTTTCGCTTCATCCGCGGCTGCAGTGGCCTCCTCGCTCTGCTTTCGAGCCGCATCCGCCTCATTGCGCGACGTCACCAACAGTCCGGCCTCATTCGCCAATTGCGCCTTTAACTTGTCGTGCTCACTCTGCCAATGGTCAGCGTGTTGTTCGGCGCGGCGTTCGACTTCCTTTCGATTGTCGAGCTGTTGCAACAACTCTTCACGCTCACGGCGCATCGCATTAAGTTCGTCCAGCTCTTTTTGCGCACGCTCACTCAACGCGTTGCGTTCATCAACGGCCGCCGCACGCTGATCGCGTTCACGCACAAACTCGGACTCGAGTTCAATCACTTTTTGCCGAAGTTCTCCACAGGCACGCTCCGCTACGTCAAGACGATCGGTACGTGTGCGCAACGATTGTTCCAGTTCGTTTTTGCGTAATTCTGCTTGCGCCGCGCGCTGCACGTGGCCTGCGACTTCGTCTCGTAGCGAACGAATCGTTGCGTTGAGCGCATCACTTTCCGCCGCATCTTTGCTCGCGACATGCCGCTCTGCCGCCTGGATCTGCTCACTTAAGCCATCGCGCTCCTGCACTAAATGGTCGACATTGCGCTGCAGTTCCTCGATCTGTTTGTTCGCGCGATCAGACAGAGATTGCTGCTCACGATGGTCATTCTCCATCTCTTGCACTCGGCGATTCGCTGCCGAGAGCTCGGTTTCGAGCTCCGCCACTTTGGGTTCAACGGCCTGGAGGCGCTGTGCCTTCGCGGACGCGGTCTCGGCTTGCGCACCCAACGCGTCCAAGCGCGACTCGTACTCACTGGTCTTTTGCGCCAGTGTCCGCTCCGCATTTGCAGCCCGCTCATTGGTGGCATTGTGTTTTTCCCGAAGCTGCTCGAGCTCACGTCCCGCATTGGCCAGCGACGCGTCGCGCGCTTCCAGCGTTTGCCTCAGCTGCGCGATTGCACCATTTTGATCTTCGCTTTCGATCTGCGCGGTGAGTGATTCGTGTAACTTCGATTCGAGCGCATCGATTGACTGCTTTTGCTCGTCGATTTTGGTTTCGTGCGCATTGATAATATCGCTGCGCTCGGCGAGCGACCGCTCCATCGTCGGAATTTGCTGACGCTGCTCATCGACCTCGCTCGTCAATTTGGCAATCCGTGCATCACGATCTTGTTCGGTTTGTCGCAGACGCGAAAGCCAGCTTTGCTCATTGTCAGCCGTGAGTTTTCGATAGCGCGCTCGGCGCCACAAGTACGACAGGATAAATCCGATCAAGAATGCGGTGGCCAAGCAAACCCACATAACCACCATCAAATACGCTAAAGTACCCATCGATTATTTCTCCACGATGACAAACTCGATACGACGATTCCGCGCACGACCGTCAAGAGTTTGGTTATCCGCTCGCGGTTGGCTCTCACCAAATCCTCGCGCGGCTAGCGACTCGGCGCTGACGCCCTCGTCGATAAGATGTTGACGCACTGCTTCGGCTCGCTGCTGACTCAGACGAAGGTTGATCTGATCGTCACCGTTGGCATCGGTGTGTCCTTGAATTTCAACGACGAGTCCGTCGCAGCCGGCCACAATCTCCGCCAGTTCTTCCAACAGCGGATGACTATCCACCGACAGCGTCGCACTGCCCGAGGTAAAACCGATCGCGGCACGATTGAGTTTGGCGTTCAACGAAGCCTGACAGTTATCGATAAATTCACGGGTTGGCGCGAGCACGGCCACGTCGAGGCGATGACTAAAGGCGTCACCCGCCACCCGCTCAAGACGCGACCGCGCAGAAGCGTGTCGCGCTGGCGAGGCAACCGATCCTACCAATGAAAGATGCGTACCGCGGATATCGAGTTTGCCACTTGAGAATTGCGCGAGTTCATCGAGCAGTTCGCGCATCACCGGCAACCACGCTTCGGGGATGGAAGGGACAACGGTGAGTTGATCAATGACTTGCCGCTCGGTGAACACGCGTCGCGCCGCGCCGACGATCGTGGCGCGCGTCGCGTTGTCGCGGATCATGCCTGTTAGAGTCACTTGCTGACGATCGGCCAATGCCGAAAACTGAAGTGGTCCGGAGACAGTGGCGGGGGTCACATCGAGTGCGTCGATAGCGGCATAGACACCGCGAACGTCGTTGACGACCGCTAGCGCACGGTCTCGGGTGGCCGTATCGGGCACGGTGCCGGTGAGCACCACGTTCAGTCCATCAACACGCGCGATAGTGATCGCGCTTAGGTCGGCATCATTCAGCGCCAGGCGGGCGCGGGTGGAAAGATCGTCGGCGATGAGCGGAACGTGGTGGCGTACACACAATACAGCGAGCGCTGCCAGCAACGCGACAGCGACTAAACAATACAGCGTCGTTCGCATGGGTCTTTGACTCGATTTATGTTGGCCAGAACCACCCCTTGTCGGCCCTCCAAACGGTTGAATTAAATCATTTTTGCGCGGAATCGAATGGATTCATCTGAGACCGTTTTGCCGTCCTTTCCGTCCGATTTAACTATGTTGTTGATATACAGACACATTACTGCCTGCCCGCACTGACTGTGCTACATATTATGCAAAATGTGAACTGGGTAACAGTTTTGCAATGAAATCTCCCCTATACTTCGCTACATAATTAAATAACAAGGATGCTGGGGGATATGAACGAACATAGAAAAAGTGCGTCCGAAC
Organism: Pseudomonadota bacterium; assembly: GCA_039028935.1. Lineage (NCBI taxonomy): Bacteria > Pseudomonadati > Pseudomonadota > Pseudomonadota bacterium. The sequence continues at coordinate 69,268 of JBCCHD010000013.1, forward strand.
ACTTTTCTCTCGAGACGGAAATCGATAGCAGCCCAACGGGAAATCACCCCGAGTGGCACCCATTTGCCGTATGGCAAGAACAGATTCGCAAGCCTCAGCGCGACGACACCGTGCGCGCGAGCAACCGCCGCATCTTGCGTCCCGTGCCGTCGGTCGACGCCTAACTGCAAGCTGTCGCACCCGCGACGCTCACACATTTGACACCAAAAATCCGACGTTCTTCTTTGACACGCCGGCTTGAGACTGGCGCCCTAAAAATCCAGTAGCGCGGCGCCCCAGGTAAAGCCCCCACCAAACGCCTCCAGCAGCAGCGTGTCACCGCGCTTAATGCGGCCGTCTCGCACACCGGTGTCGAGTGCCAACGGCACAGACGCAGCAGACGTGTTGCCATGATCCTGTACGGTTTGGATCACACGTTCCATCGGCATATTTAGCATTTTTGCCGCAGCCTGAATAATACGGATGTTGGCTTGGTGCGGAACCAGCCATGTCAAATCTTCCTTGGCCAAGTTATTGTGTTCTAGCGCCGTCTTAGCAATACCGCCCAACCGGCGTACCGCCACTTTGAACACTTCATTGCCTTTCATCTGCACGAAGTCGCGCCCGCTCTTGAGATTATCGAATCCGTTTGAAATCCCAGACTCAAGAAACAACAAATCTTTGTACTGCCCATTTGCCGAGATGTGCGTTGAACGAATGCCAGGACGGTCCGATGGTTTGAGCACAACCGCGCCAGCACCATCGCCAAATAGCACACAAGTGCTTCGGTCAGTCCAATCGACGATCGAAGAAAGCGTTTCACTCCCAACGACCAGCGCGCATTGGGCACCGCCCGTTTTGATGAACTTATCAGCGACCGATAGCGCGTAAATAAAGCTCGTGCAGGCGGCTTCAAGACTGAACGCCGGTGCATCGGAAACACCGAGACGTTGTTGCAACAAACAACCCATGTTGGGAAACACTTGGTTGGGGGTAGTCGTGCCAACGACAATCAGATCGACTTCCGCTGCGGTAACGCCTGCCATGTCCATCGCATTACGGGCTGCGCCTTCAGCAAGATCAAGATTGGTTTCGCCATCGCTCACCAGATAGCGCTGCTTGATACCGGTGCGAGAGACGATCCATTCATCGCTCGTGTCTACGGATTTGGCCAATTCGTCATTGGTGACAACGCGCTTAGGAAGCTGGCTGCCGGTGCCCGCAATTTTGCTGAACATAGAACACACCCGTCAGGAGATTTCACCGCATCGTGCCTGAGTTAGCCGCGTTTGGCCAGCATTTCGGGTACGCCAAACTCACGACTCTGACGCGTTTTCGATTAACGCAATCGGGCCAACCCTTCTGCAATTTTTTGCGGCACATGGGCACGTGCCTCGGTCATTGCAGTGTCCAAAGCATGACCGAGTGCCACGGCGTCCGCGCCACCGTGCGACTTGATCACCACATGGCGCAATCCAACCAGGCTAGCGCCGTTGTGGGCGCGCGGATCCAAGCCGGCCATACCGGCACTGGTCGAGCCCGCGCGAGACGCAACAAAACGCGAAAACCCTTCCATCGTTTTCAGAGCAATGTTGCCCGCGAAACCATCGCTTACCGCGACATCAATGCTGGAAGAAAACAGATTATTGGCCTCGCAAAAACCCACATAATTGAGCGAAGACGCACGCAACATGGCATCGGCCTCGTTGAGCACTTCGTGCCCTTTACCCGCCTCAACACCAATATTGAGTAGTCCAACGCGTGGAGAGTCAATGTCGTAATCGGTTGTGGCAACAATGCTGCCCATGACCGCAAACTCAGCCAGCGTCTGCGCTTTGCATTTTGTGTTCGCACCGACGTCGAGCATGATGGTGACGCCATCGATCGACGGAATCGGCGTCAGCAGTGCCGGTCTGCGTAGCCCTTCTATGGTTTTGAGCACAAGCTTCGACATGGCCACCAAGGCGCCCGTGTTGCCGGAACTGACGCAGGCTTCCGCTTGGCCATTGGCCACGCAATCGATCGCCACACGCATCGATGAATCGCCGCCGTTACGTAACGCATCGGTCGGTGCGTCACGCATGCTGACCACGGTCGTAGACGGTACACAGGTTACACGCGATGCGAGCCCTTCGTGTGTTCGCACGAATTGGTTGAGCTCATGCTCGTCGCCAACGAGCATCAAGTGGAGATTCGGATGCTGGGTCAGCGCCAGTCGGGCACCATCAAGCGCGGCGCGCGGACCTAAGTCCGCGCCCATGATATCCAGCGCAATCCTGACGGGGGTGGGCATAAATGCCAAGAAAATCGATCGTTCTGGGCGGGCGCTTACTCGTTTGAACTCAGAGGGACTTCACCCTAGCGCGAGTCCACTCTTTATTCTCAGCGCGCGATCGACCGTTACAGATTACTCGTCGTCTTGCTCAGGTGCAGACGTGTCAATGACTTTGCGTCCGCGGTAGTAACCATCGGGACTAACACGGTGACGTAGATGGGTTTCGCCACTGGTCGGGTCGATGGACAGCGTCGGCTTCTTGAGGCTGTCATGAGAGCGTCGCATACCTCTGCGCGACGGAGTGGTTCGGCTTTTTTGCACAGCCATGATCGTTCTCCTGAGTCTGCACAATCGCAGACGTGTTTAATGCTTCGAAAATAAATCTTTGAGGCCGTCAAACGGCGTAATCGTATCGGGCGGTGTGTCGTCGGCTTGATACTGCTTCGCCAAATCGCCACCACACTGTTCATCGGCATGCCGAGCAAACAACGGAATGCCAAGCTGCAAATCATCCTCAATCCAATCGAGGAGTCGAATCTCAACGCGACCTAACTGCGCTGGGTCAATCTCTAAATCATCGGGCAATCGCCAGTCAACCGGCATGTCTATCGACAGCGCCAGACCGCCCAAACAGCGCTGACATTCTGTCTGTACGTCAGCGGCCAGCTGTCCACGAACACGCACTTTCTGCTCGCCCCCGGTATCAAACTCGAGTCGGCAGCGGACCTGTGCGTTGTCCAATTGAGGCACGTTGAGCGCCTCGACAAAGCGCGGTAGCTCCGTCACACTCAGCGTCACATCGATGGGAGCCAGCGCAGTCAGCTCGTCGAGCGAGTACGATCGTTTCAGGCGCCCGGACATAAGGCGCGTATGATATTTACAGGCACTCGGCATGTCAAAGGTAAATCCCTCTTTTTTAAATGAAATCGACATAAGTCTAGGGCCCGTTCTGGCCTCGACTTCTCGGTTTCGAGCAGCACAGCTCAAAACGCTGGGTCTGACGTTCGACGCCGTCCCACCAAATGTCGATGAAACCCCATTAAAATCAGAGACTCCAGAGCAATTAGTAAAGCGACTTGGAAGAGAAAAAGCGCTCGCGGTCGCCACCACTCACCCGACCCGAGTGGTGATTGGCGGCGATCAGATCGCGGTATTCAACGGCTCCATTTTGGGCAAACCCGGCTCCGCCGCGGCCGCCGCCCAGCAGCTGGCACGTTTTTCAGGGCATCGCGTCGAGTTTCTGACACACTGCAGCGTAATGGCTGGCGCCGGTCGGAGTCAGTGGCACCACACCGACCACACCTGGGTGGAATTTCGCGATCTGACTGAGGCGGAAATCCAGCGGTATATTGCCCTCGATAATCCGGTCGACTGTGCCGGCGGATTCAAAATCGAGGGGTTGGGTGTGACGCTGTTCGATCGGGTCCGCTCAGACGATCCGTCGGCGCTGATCGGCTTGCCGTTGTTGTTTGTCAGTCGCGCCTTGCGTCACTATGGCTACGCACTGCCCTAACTCCGGCAAGCACTGTCCCTCGCGTTCGCTTAGCGCGACGTACTCAGCCGTTCGATTAATGCGCTGAGCTCCGGACTCAGCGGCGCATCAATCTGAACCGGATTGCCCGCCGGGTATTCAAACGCAAGACTCGATGCGTGCAGCCCCAAGCGCCGCACTTTGAGACGCTGACTCACTGTTTGAGACTCCTCGCTGTGATAGCGACGATCACCCAACACGGCATGACCCAGATGGGCGCAATGCACACGAATCTGATGAGTGCGCCCCGTATGCAGTGTGGCTCTTAAAAACGACACCCCCGAAAAATGCTCCAGCAACTCAAAATCGGTACGGCTATATTTGCCCGCAGGATGAGCCACAACGTGGCGCTCACCGCCCCGACGCTCCTCGGTATTGAGCGGTACCTCACAACGATAACGACCGTAATCCCAATGTCCCTGCACCAGCACCAGGTAGGTCTTGCCAACTTCGTTATCGCGAATCTGTCGATGCATTTCTCGCAAAAACGAACGCTTGCGAGCAATCAATAAACAACCGCTCGTCGACCGATCAAGTCGATGCACCAGCTCAAGGTAATGGTCAGCAGGCATCGCCTGTCGCAAGGTTTCAATCACGCCGAGTGATACGCCGCTGCCACCATGCACCGCCCAACCCGATGGTTTATTGAGCACCAAGAAGGCCTTGTGTTTGTCGATTACGGTACCCAGGATGGCCTGCTGTGCTTTGGCGCCGGCCGGCGACCGCGTGCGAGACGGCGTTCGCAGGGGGGGAATGCGGACCACATCTTCGGCTACAAGCCGGTAACCCGCACTGGTACGACCCTTGTTAATACGAACCTCGCCCGATCGGATCGCCCGGTATATTCGTGAGCGCGGCACGCCCGGCGCACGGGAGAGCAAAAAATTATCCAGCCGCCGGCCGGCCTCATCGGATTGAACCGTCACAAACCGCACGGAATCCGAGGGCTTACGTTCCGGGGTAGTCTCAGGGAATTCCGGGTTTTTCATGCCTAACTCATTGAAGCTCAAGGTCGTTATTGCTATAGTTCGCGCGTGACTTATTTGTCAGACATCGGCCTTAGCATCCTAAGGCTATTATTTTCCGGGACAGGGGTACAGCGCCAGCACGGGATAACCTTGCTGACCGCGACCGTGCGCCGCTGGTGCGAGCGCGCACCCCTCCCCCACGATTTATTACATCGAGTCGGTTGGAACCGAATCGAGCGCATCCAATCCGGATGCTGTAGCGGGCGATCATGCACGATGCACGATTCCCCTGCGAGTACCGCACAGATTTTTGTTGACGATTGCCGCGCGTTTGCGCGCAACCGACAAACCGTCATTGAGCAAGTCATCGCCTGGCGCCGCGCGCGGCACTGGCGATACTGTCTGCCCGGATCGCCGCCTACTCCGCTCTGATTCCTCTGATCGCCTTGACTACACGAGCAAGGTGCTATGAAAAGAATGTTAGTCAATGCAACTCAACCTGAAGAGTTGCGCGTGGCAATGGTCGATGGCCAAAAACTCTACGACCTGGACATCGAAGTCCCGTCACGTGAACAAAAAAAATCCAATATTTACAAAGGTAAAATTACGCGCATCGAGCCCAGTCTCGAAGCGGCCTTCGTCGATTATGGCGCGGCCCGCCACGGGTTCCTACCACTAAAAGAAATTTCGCGGACCTACTTCAAGAAGAAAGCCGATGCGGGCAAACGCATCAACATTCGAGATGTGCTTGAAGAGGGACAAGAATTAGTGGTTCAGGTTGAGAAGGAAGAGCGAGGCAACAAAGGTGCAGCGCTGACTACCTTTATCAGCCTCGCCGGTCGCTTTATGGTGCTGATGCCCAACAACCCTCGCGCTGGGGGCGTTTCGCGTCGCATTGAGGGCGCCGATCGCAACGAGCTCCGCGACGCACTTTCCAGCCTAACCATTCCTAAAGGCATGGGTGTGATCGTACGCACAGCAGGCGTTGGTCGCAGCGAAGAAGAGCTCGCCTGGGATCTGGATTACCTCATCAGTGTGTGGAATGCCATCGAGTCCGCCGTTGACTCCCGCAAAGCGCCCTTCCTTGTTTATCAAGAGAGCAATGCGATCATTCGTGCACTGCGCGACCATCTGAGCAATGACACGGGCGAAATCGTCATCGATGATGAATCGATCTGCAATGAGGCGCGTGAATTTATCGAGCGAGTCATGCCGCACAATGCGCGCAAACTCAAGCACTACACCGAGTCGACGCCGCTGTTCACACGGTTTCAGATTGAAAGCCAAATCGAATCGGCGTTTTCGCATAAAGTGGATCTTCCCTCCGGTGGCAGCATTGTCATTGATGCGACCGAGGCCCTGGTTTCTATTGATATCAACTCCGCGCGCGCAACGCGCGGCGACGACATCGAGACTACGGCATTCAATACCAATCTGGAGGCGGCCGACGCCATTGCGCGGCAACTTCGAATTCGCGATATGGGTGGCTTGATCGTCATCGACTTCATCGATATGAACCAATCGCGCAATCAACGCGAAGTTGAAAATCGACTTCGCGAAGCCGTCAAAGTGGATCGCGCCCGAGTGCAAATCGGTCGTATTTCCCGGTTCGGTCTTCTCGAAATGTCACGCCAACGGCTGCGCCCATCGCTCGAAGAATCCAGCAACATCGTTTGCCCTCGCTGCAATGGTCAAGGCGTCATTCGTGATGTTGAATCACTCGCGCTCGCTATTTTGCGCTTGCTCGGTGAAGAGGTACGAAAAGACCACACCGCCAAGGTCATTGCCAACGTACCGGTGGAGGTCGCCAGCTTTCTGCTCAATGAAAAGCGCGACTGGGTGAACAACCTCGAACAGAAAAACGGGACTGACATCGTGATCACTCCCGACCCACGTTTGCAGACGCCTAACTACTCGATACGCCGTGTGCGTGGAGACGAAGCCAATCTGCCCGAGAACAGCAGCGCGAGTTATCAGCTCATCGGCGACGGCACCGAAGAAGAGACCGAGAGTGGCAGCAGTCGGGATCGCACACCCAAGCCACAGCAGCCGGCGGTCAGCGGAATCGTGCCGACCGGCCCAGCCCCGACGCCGGTCCGTAAGGAAGCGACTGTCGAGAAAGCCGGGCTGATTGCTACGATTAAATCCTGGTTTAGCAGCAGCGACGAAGAAAAAGACTCGTCGGCCAACGACAAGAGCAAGCCCCAGCGCAGCCGCCAGGGCGGTCGACAGCAGCAAAATCGCAAGCGAAACGAACGTAGTGGACGTCGCAGTTCGCGCGGCGGTCGTAATCGCCGACGTCGTGGCAAGTCAGACAAACCGAAAGCGACGGCCAATCAGGCTTCGCAAAAGAACACGAAACGCAAGCCCGATAACGCCAATCAATCAGGTGGTGACGCCAGTAAAAAAGAGTCGGCAAACAACGAGGACGGAAAGCAAGGCGCGCGCACGCCTCGTCGTCGTCGAGGCCGTCGGGGTTCGCGAAATCGTAACCGTCAAACGCAAAATCGCAATGGCGACACGCCGAACAAGCCCAAGGAGGCCAATGACGGCGGTCGTCAAAACACGACCAGCAAAAACGGCAACCAGCCAAATAACGATTCGAATAAGCCCTCACGATCGCCCGCTGCGAATCAGCGTGGCGAGCGTTCCGGTAAGCCGGATGCGTCGGCAGCCCAAAAAAAGCCGGACGTGAATGGCGGCGGCGAAACGGCGCGCAAGCCAAAATCCGAAACGCCGGCTCAAGCGTCCTCGGGCGGCGAGCGTTCGCGCAGTGAGCGCCACAGCAAACCAGAGGCGAAACCGACCAGCAAAACGCCGGAAACCGTCAAGACGGACAGCGGCACGGCAAGTTCGAAAAAAACCTATACCGTTTGGTCATCCGAAGGTTCCGCGGCACCGCGCAGTGGACCCGGTCGCGACGACTAGACAACGGCTCACTCGTTAAAGCAAAAAAAAAGCCGGACGATGGTCCGGCTTTTTTTATTCGACAACCGCGCCTACGTGACGGTACTGATACTGTTTTCGGTCAGTGTGTGTAACAACCCTGCAGTCGCATTGAGCGTTAAGTCAACCACGCGCGTAAACCCCTGCGCACCGCCATAAAATGGATCGGGCACGTATTTCGGCACATCACCGGTTCCGTAGTCCATGAGCAAACGGATCCGATGCTGTTCTCGGCGTGGGCACGCGCGACTCAAGTTGAATAAATTATCCTTGTCCATCGCGATGATGTGGTCGAACAGCGTGAAGTCTTCGGATCGAATGGCCCGCGCGCGCTGGGTGCTGAGATCGATTCCCACCCGCTCTGCGGCCGCCACGGCTCGTCGATCGGGCGGTTCGCCGGCGTGGTAGGCATGCGTGCCCGCCGAGTCGACCAATAATTGAAATGGCAAATCGGCCTCATCTCGATGCTTCTCGAGTGCCCCCTGCGCGGTTGGAGATCGACAAATATTGCCCATACACACAAACAGCACGCTGACGGTTTGAATGGTCGATGGTCGATTCACCGTCGTGTTTCCCTCAACATAGCCATATTCCCGGGTTTTGTTTGCACGCTTGCCTTCACGTGAACAACGTACAACGGCCGCTGGTCACCCACTTTACTCGTCCGGTTGACATCGGACGTGAGAGCTGGCCATACGCCTGCGCCGTCGGGCCGAATCGACAGAACAACTAGTTCGCCGAGTTAAATCGGGCTCTCGCCGTTTCGAGATCGGCCGGTGTATCGACGCCAGGTGGCGGTGCGGATTTAGCCAGGCCAACGATGATCGGCCAACCCTGCCACAGCGCTCGCAGTTGCTCGAGTCGTTCATGCTGTTCAAGCGCGCAGGGTCCCGCCTCTGCAAACGCCCTTAACGCCTCCCTACGGTAGCCGTAAACACCGATGTGACGCAATGCCTGCACTGGCGGAACGTCCTCGATATCTCGTAACCAAGGCACTACGGCGCGGCTAAAATACAGGGCAAATCCGTTCTTTGCGCAGACTACTTTGACTGTATTAGGGTCATTCAATTGCGAAGGATCGAGAGCGGCGGCAAGGGTTGCAATGGACGCGGTGCGCATTTCGAGCAGCTTGGCCACTTGTATTATGTTGTCTGGCGGAATAAACGGCTCATCACCTTGAACGTTGATCACAATGCGGTCGGCGTCCCACCCAAGCACGTCGGCGACCTCGTTCATGCGGTCCGTTCCGCTTTGATGCGCCGCCCCAGTCATCATCACCGAAACACCCGCTTCGCGGCAGACCGCTTCGATCCGGGCGTCATCTGTCGCCACCACAAGTGTCTCTGGACCGGCGCGCTGTACTTGTTCTACCGTACGCAGAATGAGTGGCTTACCCGCGAGTTCAAGCAACGGTTTGCCAGGCAGTCGCGTGGAATCGTGCCGCGCCGGAATCACAACGTTAAAGGGCTCTGCGGAATGCGTCATTCGCCCGCCATGTAGTTGGCCAATTCGTCAGTGCTCAAATGCTGTGCCTCATCAACCATCATAATGGGTTTGCCATCACGCAACGGAAAGGCCATACGCTCGGCGCGGCACAGTAGCACCTGCGCGCCAGCACGATAGACCAACTCGCTCTTGCAAGCTGGACACGCCAACATATCGAGCAAGGCATGATCCATAACCTCTTACCTCTTTAACGACTCGCGACACAAAGACATCACCGATTGCATTATAGACGTCGACAACGATTCCGACACCAGCGTGTCGACCATTACCGAATACATACGCGAGTCGGCAAACGCGGCGCATTTGACGGCGTCTTTCTCGGTCATGAGAATCGGCAGATCGTCGCCGAAAGTCAAACTGTCGGGGGTGAACGCATAGTGATCAGCGAAAGGGTGAGACACAACGTCGAGCCCGTGACTTTCAAGACTCGAGAAAAACCGTTCTGGGTGGCCGATACCCGCTACCGCATGAACGCGCTGGCTGGGTAACGCATCCAATGAAACGTGATCACCGGTGAGCAGATGGCGCAGTCGCGGGTTACCCAAGGCCATACCTTCCCCGTCTTGCAATGACTGGCGATGCCACACCACTTCATCCACCTCATCTAGCCGCGACAGCGGTTCCCGCAACGGACCGGCGGGCAGTAGGCGTTTGTTTCCAAATCGGCGCTCCACATCGACAATGCAAATCTCCAAGTCCCGATCCAATCCATAGTGCTGAAGGCCGTCATCACACACAACAAGTTCTACGCCCTGCGCCTCGAGAATGGCGACCGCATCCGCACGACGAGGCGCCAACGCAATCGGTGCGGCTACCGCACGAGACAGTAGCATCGCTTCGTCACCCGCACTCGTCGCGTTATCGCCAGCGGCAAGCAGTCGCGGTGTCTCGTCGCGTGCGCCATAGCCGCGCGTGGCAACCCCTGGCTGAATGCCCTGCCTCTGACATTGCTTGACGAGCCACACGACAAAGGGCGTTTTGCCGGCGCCCCCCACCGTTAGATTGCCGACCACGACCACCGGCACGCCCGCTCGGTAACGTGACTTCATAGACCATCGATACACACGGCGGCGCAAGCGGATGATGAAACCGTACAACCACGAGAGCGGGCGCAGCAGGTGACCACTCGGCGCGTTGTTGTACCACACAGCATGAAGCCAACGCTCAAGGGTCGTACGCATGATCGCCTCAGTCAGACCCGTCATTTGCCGCAAACTGTAGATCATGAAGACTCGCGTAAAGTCCTTCACGAGCAAGCAGCTCGGCATGCGTGCCGGTCTCAACGATGTTGCCTTCATCCATCACGACGATGCGATCCGCGTTCTCAATGGTGGAGAGTCGATGCGCAATCACCAGCGTCGTGCGATCAAGCATCAGTTCTTTCAACGCACGCTGGATAATTTGTTCGGATTCTGAATCGAGTGACGCAGTGGCCTCGTCCAAGATCAGTACAGGCGCGTTTTTCAGCAAGGCCCGTGCAATGGCGATTCGTTGGCGCTGACCGCCCGACAACAACACCCCTTTGTCGCCGACCAGCGTTTGCAACCCGTCCGGCATGCGCGACACAAAGTCCATAACGTGGGCTTTGCGGGCAGCCGATTCAATTCGTTCTGGCGTGGCGTTACGTAGCGCTCCGTACGCAATGTTATTGGCAATCGTATCGTTGAACAGCGTGATGTCCTGGCTAACCAACGCAATATGCTGACGCAAATTTGACAGCACGTAGTCGTTAATATCGAGACCATCCAGCGTGATGCGACCACTGCTTGGCTCGTAAAATCGCGGTAATAGACTGACCAGCGTGGTTTTACCACTCCCTGACTTACCGACAAACGCCAGCGTTTGACCCGGCTCAACACGAACATCAATAAACGACAACACGTTCTTGTCCGTGCCTTTATAACGAAACGAGACATCGTGATAGGTAATCGCACCATCAACCGTTTCTTTTGTCGTGTTACCTTCATCGGTTTCCGGCGCCTCATCGAGCACGGCAAAAATGCTGCGCGCCGCCGCGATACCTCGCTGCACAACGGAATTGATGTCAGTGATTCGCTTGAGCGGATCCATTAAGAGCAACATCGCGCCAATGAAAGAGCTAAACTTTCCGGGCGTCAAGCCCGTATCCGGACGGATCGCAAAACTGATTATGCCCACCAGACCCAGCGCCGCAATCAGCTGAATAACCGGCACACTGATGGCCTTCACCAGCACCTGCTTCATGAACGCACGGCGATTAGACTCGTTAATCCGATCAAACTCTTGATTCTCAAGCTTGCCGCCGGCGTAAATCTTGATGACCTTATGACCACCAATCGCCTCTTCGGTGCGCTGAGTGACCCCACCCATCGATTGTTGAATACGCTCGCTATAAGCACGAAACCGTTTCCCCGCATAGCGGATCAAGAGTGCAATAGGCGGTCCGACAATGAGTATGAACAGCGAGAGCTGAGGACTCATGTAAATCATCCAAGCGAGCAACGCGATCAGCGTCAGTGTATCGCGTATGACGATCGTCACGGCTCGTGTGATGGACTCGGAAACCTGCTCAGCGTTGTATGTCAGCTTCGATAACAACACGCCGGCTGAACTGTGGTCGTAAAACGACGTTGGCAGTGACACCAGACGCGAGAACAACTGCTGTCGCAACGTTGTTACCACCTTGCGACCAATGTATTCCATGTAGTAAGTCGACAGAAACCCAGCCACACCGCGCGCGACAAACACAACAAAGATAGCCCATGGTATCCAACGATTGACATTCGTCTGACGATCTACAAACGTACCATCGATCAGCGGCTCGACGAGCATAACCAGGCCCGCAACAGAGGCGGCATACAGGCCCATCCCGAGCGACGCGAGCACAAAATACCCCCAGTAGGGAAGGCCATAGCCAATCAGGCGCCGGTAGATTTGACCACCTGTGTGCGTATCGGACACGGTGCTCAGTTCGCAGACGGTTCGCGCGTGGTAGCGATGTTGATATTGACAAAGCCCAATCGACCCGCCACATCCATGGCCGTCACCACGTGCTGATGCTTGGCCTCCGCGTCGGCGCGAATGGTGATCGCCAGCGTGCTGTCCCCATCACTGATCTTGCGTAACGCTCGACGCAGTGTGTCCGGTCGCGAATTGACCAGGCTTTGTTGATTGACCGTATAGGTACCGGACGACGACACCGCAATTTCGATGCTGTCGACTTTGTCAGCCGACACGGATGCCTCCGCTTGAGGAAGTCGTATTTTTATTTCCGATTCTTTTACAAAAGTGGTGGACACCATAAAAAACACAAGCAGCAGCAATACCACGTCGATGAGCGACGTGAGATTGACCTCCGGTTCTTCTCGCGTGCCGCTCTGCAGTTTCATGTCAGGATGTGCGCGCCGTATTCTGTGGGCCCTTCACCGCGCGAACCGGGCGTCGCGCCGCCTCGATCGCATCGACCAACTTAGTCGCCTCCTGCTCCATATCGACCACTAACGAGTCGACATGGTTACGCAAATAGCGATAGCCGATCACGGCAGGAATGGCCACCGACAGACCGGCGGCCGTCGTAACAAGTGCCTGAGAAATGCCGTCGGCCAGCACCGTGGGGTTTCCCACCCCGTTGGCGGTGATCGCCGCAAAGACACGTACCATGCCTACCACCGTGCCCAACAAACCGATAAGCGGCGAAATGGAGGCGATGGTGCCGAGCGTGGTGAGAAAGCGATTGAGATCGTGGGCCACATGCCGACCCGTGTCTTCAATCTGCTCTTTCATGATGCCGCGATCGCGCGTGCGCGCCGCCAGGCCCGCGGACAGAATACGACCAAGGGGGGAACTGTCACGCAACACCTGCACGTGACGCTCGTCGAGTTCGCCCTTCTCCACCCAGTTCCAGACTTTCGCGCTCATACCCTCTGGCAACACGCGTTTGCGCTGAAGTGTCCATAACCGCTCGATGATGATGGCCGCAGCCAACACGGAACACAGGATCAGCGGGGCCATCAACCAGCCGCCCGCTCGAACAATTTCAAACATTAAGTTACGCCGTTAAATCAGACGGTTGCAGATTACCACGCCGATACACGAAAGCCTACCGCGCGGGCGCGCGCCAGCGCCATACGCCGAGGCGGTTCTGGCGGGCAAATCGGGCCAATTCGAGCGTGCCGCTTCGCCCTGCCAAGAACTGCATCTGACCGTACTCCGCGGTGGTTAACACCTGTGCGCCGACGGCCGACCATCGCCTGATCACACGATCGCGCGGCATACCCCACTGATTTTCATATCCGTTGCTAAACACAACAAATCGAGGTGTGGTCGCGGCGGCAAAGTACGGATCGGAGGACGACACACTACCGTGATGAGCGCCGATGATCAGGTCGAGTTGAGTATCCTCAAGTTCCGGAAGTAACCGACGCTCCTGACGTGCATTGAGATCTCCGGTGAACAACACCGCGCCGGTTGCCGATTGCACGAGCAAAGCGCACGACGCGTCGTTACCTTCAAAGTGTGAATGTGTCGGTGGATGGAGAAACCGAAAATGCACCTTATCGAAATCAAATGCCAGACCGGCACGACAAGGACGCGCGCGATTGAGCGACGGCATAGGCTCGCCAACCCAGATTCGGTCGGTTGACAGGGCCTCAATCAAACTGTGCACGCCGCCTGCGTGATCCCGATCAGCGTGACTGACAATCAGCGCATCCAGGTGACCAACCCCGCGACGCGCAAGGGCGGGAATCACTGTCTGTTGAGCGCTGTCGCCACCCGGCCAAGCGTTACCGGTGTCATAGACTACCGTGTGATGACGCGTTTGAATCACCACCGATAACGCCTGACCAACATCGAGTACATCGATGCGAAACTCGCCGAGTGCAGGTGAGTCCGCTCGCAGAACGAACAGCGGCAGCACGAGCAGAACGCTCAATCTACGAGCGGGAAACGCAGCCGGCAGCAGCCAGCTCAATGCACACAGCGTGATCGGCACCGCCAACCATGTCGGCTGCGTGACATCAGTAAACGCCCATGGTTTGCTGGCGACGAGCGTCACGCCCTGCCAAATGAGATTGAGTATCCCGCTGGTCAGTGTGGCGATCCAATCGGATGCCCACGGCGCCACTAGAATGCTCACGACCAGCACGAGAACGAGCGGCACTACGGCAACACTGAAAAGCGGAATCAACACCACATTGACCGGCAGTGAGATCCAGCTCACGCCGTGCGTAACGAGCAGGGTGATCGGCATCATGAGCAACATCAACCCCAATTGCAGACGTGTCGCCAGCACACACCGCTGTGCAAACCCTTTGGCGGGCAAACGACCGGCCATCACGATTAGGATGGCTAGCACCGCACCAACCGACAACCAAAACCCGGTTGATAAGATCATCCAAGGATGAACAATCAGCACCACTGCGGCGGTGAGCAACAGCGTGGTCGTGGTATCGACCGCGGCCAGATTAAGTCGACACAACGTCCACAGGCACAACATAAGAAACGCGCGCAGGGTCGATATGGCAAAACCCGCGAGCGCGGCATAACACAACGCCACCACTAAACCGGTGAGCATACCGCGTCGAACAAGATTGGCCTGAGGCCGAATCCATATTGGCGCAAAACGCCCTAGGCCATAACCCAATCCCGCGGCGAGCCCGATATGCAATCCAGAGATGGCCATCAAGTGTGCCGTACCACTTCGCCTGAGCACCTGCCAGTCCGTTTCGCTTACATCACCACGTCGACCCGTTGCCAACGCCTGTATCAATCCAGAGCTCGGCGCCGCATCCGTGAGCTGCTGAACCTGTGCGTGAATATGATCGCGTATCGCCGTGAAGCGAGCGCTTCGCGCGCGCCAAGGCAGCCGCACGGCATCACTTGATACCACGGTCGCAAGACCGCTGATTCGCGCTGCAAACAGCCAGCGCTCATAGTCAAACCCCGACTCGTTGCGTGTTCCGCGCGGCGGCTTGAGGGTCAACGACAAACGCCAACAGCTACCCCGTTCGGGAACGCTGGGTGCCCGATACCAGACGGTGCGGTACTGCACAGCTCGAGACAGTCGATGCGCGCCTCGAACGGCAAAGACAAACCGACTCATGTCGCGCTCAACTTGGACGTCACTCACCACACATCCACTGAGCCGCATGCGTTCGCGACGCTCAACGTGCGTATCGATAAACGACGCAAACTGTGCGGCAGCGGCGAACATTCCAATGGACACACCTAGCCACCAGGAAAACGCCGCGTTCGCGGGCGTGTCGGTCAACTCTACGCTCGACGCTCGGTCAGACCACCGATAGCCGCGTATTAACCAACAGACACTCGCTAGACTCAGGGCGATGCACATCGATCCAATCGGTTCTGGTATGACAGCCGCCAACCCCACACCGGCAATCATGCCAAGCAAACGCGCCTTGAACACCGCGCAACATCCCACTCGCCAAATCGGCTTTCATCGTATGTCGCCCGGGCCGCCACGCCCACCCCACAAATCTGTCCAAATCACACCGAAATGGCGCGACCACCCCCCCTGTGCAGCACGTTGTAAACCAGGCAAATTACTCGGCGCCACAGGGGACAATCAGTAGGACAAGGGACTAGGACAAGGACGGACAAGGGACAGTCACTCGGCAGTCACTCAGGACAATCACTCAGGACAGTCACTCAGGACACTAGGACAAGGGACGGGACGAGGGACAGTCACTCAGGACAGTCACTCAGGACAGTCATCGGCGGTGCAACGAAGCGGTAAGACGTGGCGGGCTTAGCTGGTGGTTTCAACCAGTTTGCCATCGATGAGCTCGACGATACGATCCATGCGCCGAGCGATGTTGAGATCATGGGTGACCACCACGAGGGCCGTGCCTGCCGTTTGATTGAGTTCGAGCATCAAGTCGAATACGCGATCACCCGTACGGTGATCGAGATTGCCGGTCGGTTCGTCAGCAAGCACTAGATCAGGCTTCGTGACCAACGCTCGGGCGACCGCCGCTCGCTGCCGTTCCCCACCGGAAAGTTGGGAAGGTTTGTGCGTCAGTCGTTCGGCCAGCCCCACGCGAGCCAGCAGATCCTCGGCCAATCCCAGCGCCTCCTCATGCGGCATTCGCCTCACCAACAATGGCATTGCAACGTTTTCCTGCGTGGTGAATTCGGGTAGCAAATGGTGGAACTGATAGATAAAACCCATATGCTGGTTGCGCAGCAGGCCGCGCTCAACCTCATCGAGGGTCGTCATATCCCGGCCGCCAATGGAGACGCGGCCCGAGGTGGGCAGATCAAGGCCACCCAACAATTGTAGTAACGTTGTTTTTCCCGCGCCAGACGCCCCCACAACGGCCAGTCGTTCGCCGCGTTTGAGCGCCAAATCCAGTTCGTTGAGCACCAGCAGGCGACGTGCGCCTTCTTGAAAGGCTTTTACGAGCTTGTCGCACTTAAGTACCCATTCGATTGACGCCGTGTCATTCATGTCGCAAAGCCTCGGCTGGTTGGGTTCGGGCGCCCCGAAGCGCCGGGTAAATAGTAGAAAGCACAGCCAGCAAAAAGGCCATGCCGGCGACCAACAACACGTCTCCAGGCAGCACGCGTGCAGGTAGATCGTTAATGAAGTAAACCGAAGGCGGCAGCAACTCGAAGCCGAGCAAACCTTCCAGCCAGTGTACAACCCGCTCGACGTTCATCGCGAGAAGTATACCGACAAGCACGCCGATCACTGTGCCGATCAGACCAATCAATGTGCCCTGGGTAACGAAGATCGCCAGAATACTCGAGGGTTTGGCACCGAGCGTTCGCAGGATTGCGATGTCCCCTTGTTTTTCCTTTACCACCATAACCAACGTCGAAATAATATTGAACGCCGCTACCGCCACAACGAGTAATAGAATAAAAAAAAGCACACTCTTGGTGAGCTGAATGGCCTTGAAAAAATTGGCGTGCGTGGCCGTCCAGTTATTGATGTAGAGCAATCCGCCTGCGTCTTCGGCGACCTCTCTAACCACGTCCGGCGCGTTGAATAGTTCGGTCACTTTGAGACGTAAGCCGCTCACCTCATCCCGATAGCGATACAGTTTGCCGGCGTCTTGCATATGCACAAACGCCAGATTTCGATCGAACTCATGCATACCGATTTCAAAGGTGCCTATCAACGTAAAGGTCCGCATACGGGGCATCAGACCCACCGGAGTAACATTGGCATCGGAAATCATCAGAAGCACCTCGTCACCCACGTCCACATTGAGCTCAGCCGCCAGACTGGCACCGAGCACGGCGCCGTATTCTCCGGGTTTGAGCAACGCCGTCACTTCCTCCAGCGGCGGCAAATCACTCACTTTGGCCTCTTCTTCAGGGACGATGCCGCGCACCAGCGCGCCACTGAGCTGCCGACCGTTCAGAAAGATCCCCTGCCCTTCAATAAAGGGCGCTGTATCGACAACTCGTGGGTTGTCCTCGGCAACGTCGCGAACCGCTTGCCACGCGGGCAATCGACCCTCCGTACCACTGATCGTCGCGTGTGAGGCAATACTCAATATGCGCTGCCGAAGCTCAGCCTCAAACCCATTCATGACCGACATGACGATAATCAGCACCGCAACGCCGAGTGCAATGCCGGCAATCGACACGTTCGAGATAAAGTTTATAAACGATTCGTTGGCGCCAGAGCGTGTGTAGCGCCAAGCCACCTGACCCTCAAACAACTTAGTCATAGCGCAGCGCCTCGGCAGGTTGGGTGCGCGAGGCGCGCCAGGCGGGATAGAGTGTGGATAGGCCCGCCAATAGCAGCCCGACCACGGCGATCACCACCACCTCTCCCCAGCGTACATCCGAAGGAATCTGGGTTAGATAAAACACGTTGCTGTCGATAAAATTCAGTCCCAGCCAATCCTCGAGCTTGGCGGTGATCGTCGCCGTATTGGCACCGATCAATACACCGAAAAAGACCCCTACCAATACACCGATCAATCCAATCAAGTTTCCTTGGACAAGAAACATGGCCAGGATACTCTTTGGCGTCGCCCCCATGGTGCGCAAGATCGCTACATCCACGCGTTTATCGTTCACCAACATCACCTGGGTCATAATGATGTTAAATGCCGCTACGGCAACCACCAGTAGCAGAATGCAAAACACCATAATTTTTTCAATCTTGATCGCGCGAAAAAACACGCGCTGCTGAACCGTCCAATCAGTGACTGAGTAGCCATCGCCCAAACGCTCCGCCAATGTCGACGTGACGTCGGGCGCATCGAACATATCCGTGAGTTTTAGTCGCACACCAGTGACCGTGTTTTCGAGCTCGAAGATCGCCGCCGCGTCGTCGATGTGAACGTAGGCGAGCGTGAGCGATTGATCGGGCACGTTGCCCCGGAAAAGTCCGACCACTGAAAATCGATGCAAAAACGGCTGAACACCTGTGCCCGCGTCATTCGGTTGTGGCACGAGAATATTGATACGACTGCCCACATCCACGCCGAGTCGTGAGGCCAAGTAGCCACCCAGCACAATGCCATTCGTGCCGGCCGTCAGATCGTCAAGACGCCCGACCACCATGTTGCGCGCCAAGTCCGACACCTGGGGCTCTAGCTGAGGATCGATACCAAACAGCGCCACACCGCTCAAATTGGCGCCGTTAACGAGCATGCCTTGGCCCTCAACAAACGGTGCGGCACCGACAACGCGCGGATCGGCCTGAGCAGAACTAACAACCTGCTCCGGCGATTCAATTCCGTCGAGCTTCATGCCGTCGCGCTCCGCACCTACCGTCACATGCGCCGACAGGCTCACCAGTCGTTGACGCAGATCGTTACCAAATCCATTCATCACTGAAATGACAATGATGAGCGCGGCGACGCCCACCGCGATACCCACCATCGCGGCACGTGAAATAAAACCGGCAAAGTGACTCGAGCGCCGAGCCCGAAGATAGCGGCCGGCGACAAACAGCTCTAGGGATGATTTCATGGGGGTATTCTAATGAATATCCCCACCATTCCCTACCCGCATTGCGCAGTATTTTCATCGCGCGCCATGGCGTGTAGCGCCCTGATGGCGGGGTTCGGGTCGGTCACCACGGCTCGGCCGACAATCGCGCGCTTTATCGACCTCAATCAAGGCATTGAATATCGGTGTTAAACGGTCGGTGCGCAACGCGCCCTGTTCCCACATTCTAACGCCAGCGGTCATTCACTCGCCGCTTGGCATCCCAAATCCAACAACGCCAGCAGACTCACCCGCAGGCGCGTGACCCACACAACCGCTACCGCGAACGTGTTTGCGCGTCAAGAGGTGAGGAAATGGCCCACCGCGTTCGACGGCTTGGCGTGCATATCGTTGGTATGGCAGCAATTATTGCGACGCACCAGATTTAGCCGTTTTCGTGGCTCGGATTCCTTGCTATAGAAATGAGACGCACCGCTTTGGGGAGTACCATTTTGAACGTCAAACTGCCGATCGTCACTCTGTTGCTGGCCTTGCTGGTCGTGCCCACATTGGCCCACTCATTGAGCCAACGACTAACCGTCGATGAACACGCAAGCGGCGCGCAAGCGACGGTTGTAGAATCGACGGCACCCAGTGCCATCATCACACAATCGAATCCTGCTCAAGCCGGCGCACAACCGGCAAGAGGTATGACCATGGCGCAGGTTGAGAGTCGCTTCGGCATCCCGGATGTGCGCCGTGCGCCCGTTGGAAATCCACCCATCACCCGTTGGGAATACCCAAGTTTTGTGGTGTATTTCGAATATCGTCACGTTATCCATTCGGTGAACAAGGTCTCGCGCTAACTCGCCTACGCCCTGATCCCGATTCACAGGCAGAGCACGAGGCGCCCTCTGTGCTGTCCGGCCGACTGCCCCCCTTTGCGACGATCTGCCGACTCTCGCCTGGGCTACGTAACCCACGTTAGGCACCAACCGGCCGGTCGTCGTCGGGCTTCCCCGCACTGCCCGCGAGTGCAATAATGCGCAGCCTTTGCCGTCTCGGCCGCTCGCGCATATCGGCGCGTCAGGTCTTTGTCCATGACTTCACACGCCCGCCCAACGCACCCACCAGAACTGAGCCACCGCACTACCTGGTCGGGATTGCGAGGTTGCGCACTGGCATTGGCGCTGTCTCACGCCGCGCGGCGTCTGGATGGCCCGCTCGTCGTGTTCACCGACACCGCCCGGGATAGCGATCGACTGGTGCAGGAGCTGCGCTTTTTCCTTCAAGATGCGCTACCCGTGCACGAGTTTCCGGATTGGGAGACACTGCCCTACGACGGCTTTTCACCGCCCCAAGGTATCGTCTCCGATCGGCTCGCGACGTTGGCCTCACTAGAAACCCTTCGTCGGGGCATCATTGTCACCCGCTTGAGCACGACGTCAGTGCGATTACCGCCCACCGACTACGTGTATGGATCCACCTTTCTTTTCTCACCGGGCGACCAACTCGATATGCAGGCGCTGCGCCGTCGTTTGACAGACGCGGGGTACTACGCGACTAGCCAAGTGAATGAGCACGGTGAGTTTGCGATCCGTGGTTCGCTGTTCGATATTTTCCCGGCAGGCAGCCCGCAACCGGTACGCGTTGACTTATTTGACGACGAGATCGAATCGCTCCGCTATTTCAATCCGGAGACTCAACGAAGTGGCGACTCACTGTCCTCGCTACGTCTGCTTCCGGCTCGAGAATACCCACTAGACGAAGCTGGTGTTACGCGTTTTCGTCAATCGTTTCGGCGACGTTTCGAAGGCAACCCCACCGATGCGGTGATCTATCAGCACATTTCCGATGGTATTAGTGCGGCCGGTGCTGAACAGTATTTGCCCTTGTTCTTCGAGCGTACCGCCACGTTTTTCGACTTCATCCCCGCCGGCGCCGTGCTCGCGATGCCGGCGGATGCGACCGACAGCCTTAGCCAAGGGTGGCACGACCTCGACAATCGCTATGAACAGCTTCGCTATGATCGCACTCGACCGCTCATGGCTCCGGACGAACTGTCCCTTTCGCCTGACGATTGGCAAGCCCAAAGCGATCGGTTCGCACAGCTGGCGATCAAACCGTTCAAAGATTCTGGCGAGAGCGTGGTCTTCAATACCGGCACTCTGCCCGAATTGAGCATCAGTGCTGAAGATCACCACAGCGGACGTTTGGTCGAGTTTATCGATCGTTTTGACGGTCGAGTACTGATCGTTGCCGAAAGCCCGGGACGACGCGAAACGATACGCGCGTTGTTGCGCGACCATTCGTTGACCCCTCGCCAAGTGCCAACTTGGGATGCGTTTTTCGAGAGCGGCCACGCGTTGGCGCTCACCGAGGCGCCGATTCAGGAGGGCATGCTACTGCCTGACTCGCGCGTCGCGGTCATCGCGGAGAACCAGCTGTTCGGCCATAGCGCGACACGTCGCGCGCGGCGCTCGGCCAAGAATAAAGACCCAAACGCGATCATTCGCAATCTCAACGAGCTCGACATTGGCGCGCCCGTTGTGCACGAACTACACGGGGTCGGGCGTTATCAGGGCTTATCCCTTCTCGAGATTGGCGGTGAGAAGAACGAATTCCTTACGATTGAATACGCAGGCAGCGACAAACTCTATGTACCGGTACATGCGCTTCACTTTGTTACGCGTTACTTGGGTGGACCGCCCGAAACCGCACCCTTGCATAAGCTTGGTAGCGACCAATGGGATAAAGCGCGCCGCAAAGCCATGCGCCGCATTCGTGATGTCGCCGCTGATCTTCTTGATTTGTATGCCAAGCGCGCAGCGAGAACCGGTCAAAGTTTTGCGCTCGACGAAGCGGACTATCGGCAGTTTTCTGCCGGCTTTCCGTTCGAACTTACGCCCGATCAGGATGCAGCGATTGACGCGGTGATCGGTGATATGACGTCACTTCAGTCGATGGATCGCTTGGTCTGTGGTGATGTTGGTTTCGGTAAAACCGAGGTCGCTTTGCGCGCGGCGTTTGTGTGTGTCAATCAGGGGAAGCAAGTCGCATTGCTGGTACCGACCACTCTGCTCGCCGAACAGCATGGCAAGAACTTCGAGGACCGCTTTGCCGACTGGCCGGTACGCGTAGAAGTGCTGTCTCGCTTCAAGAGTCGCAAGGACAGTCGGAATATCCTCGACGATCTTCAGCGCGGCAAAATCGACATTATCATCGGCACGCACAAACTGCTCCAGACCGACGTCCAGTTCAGTGACCTTGGGCTTGTCATCGTCGACGAAGAGCAGCGCTTTGGCGTGCGCCATAAAGAGCAACTCAAGGCACTGCGTGCCGAAGTCGATTTGCTCACACTGACCGCCACGCCCATCCCGCGAACACTGAACATGGCGCTGGGTGGCATTCGCGAACTGTCGCTGATCACCACCCCGCCTACCGATCGTTTATCGATCAAGACTTTTGTCAACCAGTGGAACGACCAGCTGATTCGCGAGGCGTGCTTGCGTGAAATTAATCGAGGCGGACAGATTTACTTTGTGCACAATTCGGTACGGGACATCGAAAAAATCGCCGCACAACTCGAAGCGTTGATTCCCGAAGCCAGCATCGAAATCGGGCACGGGCAAATGAAAGAGCGCGACCTGGAGCGTGTGATGCTGGACTTCTATCATCGACGGTTCAATTTACTTCTTTGCACAACCATCATCGAAAGCGGCATTGATGTGCCCACCGCGAATACCATCATCATCAATCGGGCTGACCGGTTTGGCTTGGCACAGCTGCACCAAATGCGCGGCCGTGTGGGGCGCTCCAGCCATCGCGCATACGCCTATTTGATCGCGCCACCGGTACGAGCACTGACGCCAGATGCCGTCAAACGACTCGAGGCGATCGAATCACTTGAAGACTTGGGTGCCGGCTTTACGCTCGCGACGCATGATCTTGAAATCCGCGGCGCCGGCGAACTTCTCGGCGACGACCAAAGCGGCCAAATTCATCAAATTGGTTTTACGCTGTACATGGAGCTTCTCGAACGTGCGGTGCAGTCTCTTAAACAAGGGCACGAGCCGGATCTGGGCGACCTGCCGGCGCGAGGGTCGGAAATCGAACTACACGAACCGGCGTTAATCCCTGACGACTTTATTCCCGATGTGCACACTCGCCTGATTCTGTATAAGCGCATCACGAGCGCCGAAAACGCCGAGGAGCTGCGCGAACTGCATGTGGAAATGATCGATCGCTTTGGCTTGTTGCCGACGCCAACGCAATTGCTGTTTGAGATCGCCGCGCTGCGTCAGATCGCGCAGCGCGCGCATATCGCCAAAATCGACTGCAGTGATGCAGGCGGTCGTCTCGTGTTTTCCGCCCAGGCGAAGCTTGACCCGGCTGTGTTGATCAGCCTAGTTCAATCCCATCCGCAAACGTATCGCCTCGTCGACGAGCACACGTTACGCTTCAGCCAACCGCTCGAGTCGGTGGATGACCGATTGTCATTTCTTAAGGAATTGGCACAACGATTTGTCGACGCGATGGACTAGCTTTGCGCGTCCAACTGGCACCGCACACGCACAAGGCCTGTCAACGCCAACCGGGCCACTCGCCGCATGCCGGCCACTCAATGCGCTAGGTAGGGAAACATCCACACACGGACTGATTCTCCCGGCCGCAAAGCCGCCACTGGGGTATACTGGTCGTTCATGCGAAACCGTCCGGAAAATGTGGAATGTTGAAACGCTTATCGCTATCGATCATCTGTGTTCTCACCCTTGCCGTAGGCGGCCAGGAACCCGACTCACCGCCGGATTACCAGGTGGAACTGTTGCTGGTCCGGAACCTCAATCCGAATGTCGGCACAGAGGTGTTTCCACTCGATATTGAGATCACAGATGAGGCATCGACGGACGACGAGCGACCGGTCGAACCTTTTGCGGCCCTCACAGCGGACGCGCTGACACTTACCGACATGGTGCCGAAAATCGCGCGTTCGAGAAACTTTCGCGTGGTCGGCCACACCGGCTGGACACAGCCTGGCTATACACGGGAAGAGGCCAAACGTAAATTGGTGCTGACGTCGGCGCAGACCGGCGAAGCGGTTTCCGGCAGCGCCACCCTGTCACGAGAACGGTATTTGCGTCTGGCCTTTGATCTGACATTGTTGGTCGATGGGCAGTCGCACCGATTACAAACCCAGCGCCGAATGATCAGTCGACAAGTGCACTATTTCGACCATCCTTATTTCGGGGTTATCGCGAAAATTACCCCGCTATAGCATGCAGGTCCGGCAAATGGCGCAGCCCACCGTGGTAGTCCAACCCACAGCCAAACACAAAACGATCGGGCACCTCCACGCCGACAAAATCGGGGCGACAGGCGGTGACCACGCGGTCATGGCGTTTACGGGCCAGCACCACCGTCATGACGTCAGCGGCCAACCCGGTTAACGCCTCAATAATCGCTTCTAACGTCTTACCCTGGTCAAATATGTCGTCGATGACGACGACGGTCTGTCCCGCAAGCCGATCCGATGGCGGAATTTTCCAAGCCAATGCGCCACCTGTGGTCTCATGACCATAGCGACTGGTTTGTACCGCATCCAGCGCGTGCACCGTGCGCAGGTGGCGAAGAATACCCGCCGTAGGAATCATGCCGCCCATCAGCACGGGCACCACCACAGGCTGCCGACCGCCGAGTCGTTGATCAATATCGGCGGCCAGCCGCTGATAGGTCTGCTCGATGTGCGCCGCGTCGTACAACACGTCGGATTGGGCGACTACGGTGGAAAAATCCACCCCGGATAGACCACTAAGCGTCACGATTCTCTCGCTCTAATGTTGATAGATATTGTTCAAACTCTCTATAACGTCTTGTCTTTAAATAACTATTAGATCGAGAATTTACATCAAATTGCGCGCGTAACAGCTCGAGTCGCGGTGACACCCGTATTGCTGGATTGGCCGCATACAGTGCCAGTACCGCGGCGCGATCATTACAGATAGGCATAAATTCGCAGCCCGCCGCCCGCGCGCGTTCGACTTTCTCCACCACACCGCCCGCACAGTCCGCACCCTTCATCGAGAGGTCATCACTAAACACCACGCCATCGAATCGCAGTTGCTCGCGCAATACACCGTCGACCCATCGAGGCGAAAAACTGACGGGTTCATCCGCTTCGCACTCGGCAATAAGATGCGCGGTCATGACGGAACGCGCCGTTGAGGCCAGGTCCCGAAACGGCTGCAGATCGTCACGCAAGGCGTCCCAGGCGCGTGTATCGCGCGGCAGTTCGTGATGCGAATCACCCGCCACAAAGCCGTGTCCAGGAAAGTGCTTAATGCAGCTTGCGATGCCCGCGCTATGCAAACCTCCGATGAGCGCGCGCGCCAACCGCGTCACGACAACCGGATCGGCGTCAAAAGCGCGGTCACCGATCACCGCACTATTGGCGTAATCCAGATCAACAACCGGCGCAAAATTCACATCGCACCCAATCTCGCGCAGCTCGACCCCCATCACCCAGCCACAGTCTTCCGCTCGCTGTAGGGCCAGATCCGGATTGCGTGCGAAAAGACGACCCCATTCGCGCATCGGCGGAATCGCGCTGAAACCCTCCCGAAACCGCTGCACTCGTCCCCCCTCATGATCCACAGCGACAATAAGCGACGGCGAGCGTATCGATCGTATTTCGTCAATTAAAGCGGTTACTTGCGCTTTGTTTTGGTAGTTGCGCGTGAATAAAATCACGCCCCCCGTGAGCGGGTGGCCAAGCACCTCGCGATCTTCATCGGTCAACGCAAAGCCCGCCACATCCACCATGATCGGGCCAATCATGCGCCACCCCCGTCTCGGTACGTCGATGGTGGCGCAGCGGGCAACTCATCCATGATCGTGACCACCGTGCCCACATCGGTACGATCAAACAACCAAATTAACGCCGCGTTGCGCATCCGCACGCAGCCATGAGAGGCGGGGACGCCCATCGGCTCAACCGCAGGCGTGCCATGGATGTAAATATAGCGTCGCATACTATCAACCTCGCCCATGCGATTGCGGCCTCGCTCTGTGCCACTCAGCCAAAGAATTCGTGTCAATATCCAGTCGCGACCGGGATGCGCGGCATGCAGCGCGGGCGTCCAAATTTCACCCGTGGCACGGCGCCCCACAAACACAGTGTCCGGTGCAACCCCCGCACCAATTCGGGCCCGGACAATGTGTTGCCCGAGCGGTGTTTGTAAGCTGCCATGGCGCTGTCCTGCACCTCTGGCCGCCGTGGACACCGGGAACTCGAACGGTTTGCCATCATGCACACCGCTGAGTGTTTGCGAAACGAGATTGATCACTATCGATTCAGGCATATCCTGGCGCGTCAAAGATGGCCACCGATTCGACGTGACCGGTTTGAGGAAACATATCCATAATACCCGCTTTGCCCAGCGTGTAGCCAAACTTTGCCAGCTCACCGGCGTCACGCGCGAGGGTCGCGGGATGACACGACACGTAAGCGATAACACGCGGCTTGAGCGTTGCAATGAGTGGCAGCATTTCAATCGTGCCGGCACGCGGCGGATCGATCACGATCACATCGTAATTCTGCTGCAGCCAGGGCCACTGAGGTTCAGGTTCAAACAGATTAGCCACATAAAACGTCGCGTTATCGATGCTGTTTCGGGCCGCATTTTCTTGGGCGCGCCGCACGAGGTGAGAATCTCCTTCCACACCCACGACCTGCTCAACACAACGGGCAAGCGGCAGAGAAAAGTTGCCCAAACCGCAATACAGATCGAGTACGCGATCGCCCGGACGTAGCGCGGTATGTTCGAGTACATGACGAATCATCGCAGCATTGAGCGGCCCATTGATCTGGATAAAATCCATCGGCTCAAACGCCACGGATACATCGTAATGCGTTAACGTGTAGTCCAATACCCGTGCCTCAGTCAGCGGCGTGACCGAGTCCGCTCCGCCAGGCTGCACATAGACATCGACATTATGCGCGTCAGCAAAATGTCGCAGCCGGGCGCGGTCGTCGGTGCTGAGCGGGGCCAAAATTCGAAAGACAAGCGCCGTTGCGCCGTCTCCCACCGCCAGCTCGATTTGAGGTACGCGACGCCGTATCGAAAGCTCGCCGATCATCGTTGACAATTTATCGATAAGGTCGCCCACCGGTTTGGCTAGAATTTCGCAACGCTGCATGTCCGCGATGTGCGGTGTCCTGCGCTCGCGAAAACCCACCTTCACCCGGCCCTGTTTGGGTTCGACGTTGACACCGAGTCGACCGCGACGGCGATAGTGCCATGGGGCGGCCGTCAGGTCGTCCAGCCAGCGCGTGGGCTTTACGCCGCCGATGCGCGCTAAATCGTGTGCCAAGTGCGCGCGCTTAAACACCCGTTGCCGGGCTTCATCCAGATGCTGCAGCACGCAACCGCCGCAGACACCAAACGCATCGCACTTGGGCTCGATGCGCTCTGGACTCGCCTGGTGCACTTCGTCGACAACGGCTTCGTTGAATCGGCGTTTGTGGCGATACGTGGTAAACGTCACGTCCTCACCGGGTAACGCGCCCTGCACAAACACCGTTTTGCCATCCATCCGCGCCACACCGCGGCCATCATGGGCCAAATCATCAATGACCGCTCGGTAGGTCTGAAATTGGGGTTTGTGTCTGCGTTTTCGCGCCACTTAGATGCAACTTTCGCGGGAGGAGACGCAGTGTAGCAGAAACCTTTCGCTCCAGGTCGCCCTCAATCTTGCGTCTAAAGTGCCGCGCTCAGGTACACTAACGCTATGGTCGCAATCCCAACTCAAAAGCTGCAGCAGTCGTATTACGCCATCGCACGCAGTGCGATTCTCACCTTGTTTGGTTTGCTCGTCGTCCTGATTTTGGCTTTCACCTGGCTGGCCCTCCAAAACCTTCAGCAGGCCACCTATCAGCGCACGGTGGTAGCCGGCGACCGAATTCAGTCACTCTATGCGGTGGCCGCAGCACCCACCGACCCTTTGTTTCAAAAACGGGTTGAAGACTATTACTTTTCGCTGATTGCCGACGCCACCCGCGCGTCCATTGTGATCACCGACACCAATGGCGATCGCGTGCTGGCATTGCCCGATGAACAGACTTATGGCGACGCGCTCACCGAATCCAATGGCGTCAGCTTGCAAAATGCACTGGGACAAACGCAAGGGCGCGCAACAGTACGCCTGACGCCAACGCGCAGTTATCGGCAGCTCATCCTGGCGGCCACCGCTGCATTGATGCTGAGCGCCCTGGTGCTGTGGGTAGCGTTGCGCCGTCTCGCTAAGCACGACCACAACATGGAAACAGGTCGGGATGAAATTCTCGATGCGTTTGATCGTTTCGAACAGGCTGATTTTCGTGATGACGCCAGCCTACACGGACCGCTTGAACTCCTGCAGTTGCAATCGGCTACAAATCACCTCGCGCGCGCCCTTGCCGGTTACCGCGACTCGCTTGCGCACCAAGTGGAGGAAGCCTCACAGGAAGTGGCGCAGACGCTCGAAGAAATGGAAATTAAGAACGTGGAGCTCGATCTGGCTCGACGCCGCGCGGTCGACGCTAATCACGCCAAATCGTCTTTTCTCGCCAACATCAGCCATGAAATACGAACGCCGATGAACGGCATTATTGGCCACCTTCAGTTACTGGATCGCTCGACGCTCAATGAACAGCAATCGCGATACGTTAACCGCACGTTGCAAGCCGCGAACGCGCTACTGGACATCATCGACGACACACTCAATTTATCGCGAATCGAGGCCAACAAGCTGGATCTACAAAGTCGGCCATTTGATCTGGTCGAAGAGGTCAATCGGTGTCTAGTCATGCAAGCGCCAGGCGCCATCGCAAAAGATCTTGATCTGTACTTTTTTTGCGATCAATCGTTCCCTAAGACCCTAATAGGAGACAGTCTGCGCGTACGACAAGTAGTCACCAACCTTGTCAGCAACGCGATCAAATACACGCACTCCGGTTCCGTCCGGGTTAGCCTTGAAAGCGCCAGTCGTTTGGGCAATAAGCATGACGTGGTGTTGCGTGTGCGCGATACAGGATTAGGGATGGACAGCGCTCAAATCGACTCGTTGTTTGAAGCCTTTTCCCAGGCAGGACGCAGTCCCGAATCGGGAACCGGACTGGGTCTACTCATCACGCGCTCCCTGACCGAAGCCATGGGCGGTTCGCTCGATCTTGTGAGTGACATTGATCAGGGCTCGACATTCACTATTACATTGCCCATGCAGCAGCATGGCCAAGAATCTACGCGAGCGACACTCTCGATCGACGGCGTTGGCGGTGTCTTGTGCGACGACGATGAGGCGCAGCGTTATTATTCCCGTTTACTCGCAGCTAACGGCGTCACGCCGACCGACGATGGCGCCCGCACCATCGATTTGATGGTGCTCAACTGCGCGCAACTCAGCGCCCCGACAAGTGATACGGACTTAGTCAATCGGTGTGCTGCACATGAAACGCCTCACATCGTATTGTTAAGTTCAAGCAATCTGGCATTAATGGGTCGACTCAATGCGTTGTCACATTGTGAAGCCCTGCCTTTGCATTCACCCGCGCCCGCGGTGGTGGATGCCCTCGCCAGATTGATGTCAACCGATAGCGACACGACGCAAAGTGATGCGACACCCGCGATGATCGCAGGTGACGGTGCGAAATTGGCTGATGTGAGGATACTGCTCGCCGACGACGACAATTTTGGCCGCGCCTATATGCAGGATCTACTGAACTCGCACGGCGCGAAGGTGACGCCGGTCGTCAACGGAGCCGAAGCGGCAACAGCGGCCAGTCAGCAAGACTACGATCTGATTGTGCTCGATATACGCATGCCAATTTGCGACGGCATTGAAGCCACGCGTCGCATTCGCGCCGCCGGTCGGACACACGTGCCGATCATTGGCATGACGGCGTCGGTGGTACCCGAGCAACATCGTCAGTGTATGCAGGCGGGCATGACCGACTATTGGGTAAAACCACTTAAGATCGCGCAATTGGTGGGTGGCCTCGAACATTGGCTGGGCAAATCGCCGGATAGGGTCGACCAGGAGTCCCCCGAGAAAGTGTCCATTGACGCATCACTGGCGGCGCTAGACGACGAAATGCGCGACATGCTCGTCACCGAGTTAGGCCTCTATCATGCGCGATTAAAAGACGTAAGCGGACCGGATGTCGATTTTGCCTCCACCCATGAGCTGGCGCATAAGTTATCGGGCACCGCATCGATATGTCGCTTGCACACACTTCGCGACGCGGCGCTGCAACTGCAAACCACCGCCAGTAATCGCGATCTCGCTCACCTTCCCACCGCACTTGACGACGTTACCCAGGCACTCGACGCTGTGCGTGATCGGATGGCCGAGGCAACGTCAGGCGAGCCGTCCCACTTCGCCTAACGGCACAACACAATCAGCGCGCCGACGATTCCCCCGATCCGTTACTGGCGCAACAGCACGGCGTTCGCAATAATGAAGCCACCTTCATCACTGAGTGTCAAATACCCCTCGCCAATTCCTAGCGCTTGGCATTTGGCCCGCCCACGCGACGAGTACACAATCTCTGGACGGCCTAGCGCGTTGTGCGCAACGCCCACATCCCGCACCCACATGCCGTTCGCAAAACCGGTACCCATCGCCTTTACAATGGCCTCTTTGGCGGCAAATCGCATACCCAGAAAGCGCACGGGATGTTTATTCTTGCGAAAGTCCTCAAATTCGGATGGCATCAATACCCGTTTCGCAAAACGCTCACCAAAGCGCTCGTAGGTCTGTGCCACGCGTTCGGTACGCAGAATGTCGGTACCAATTCCATAAATCACGAATCTGTCTCCTGCTTGGTTGGACTTAAATCAGAGTCTTCCGACCAGCGGCGGCGACGAGACTGCATAGACACAAGCACTTGGCGCACACGCGAGTCGGCCTCGCCAAGATGCGCGTCCAACGCTCTTCGCAACAGGCGTTTTGCATCGTTAAGCTGTGGCACAGTCTGCAAAGCTCCCTCAGCGAGCGCAAGCAGGCTCGCTCCGCGAATCGCGTCGCTACCGCCCCCTTCCCAGGCGCCTTCCGTCACGTCATAGATGTAGTTGGTATCTGGCTCAATTGGCGCGCCGCTTCGCGTCTCAGTCAGCTGCAGGCCGTATCCGAGATGGTCCAATAAATCTCGCTCGAACAGGCGTAACGCCACGGCGTCATTCGCGTGATTGAGCTCCACAAGCAGGCGCTCGTAGCGGGCAAAGACATCTCCTTGACTATCGCCCGGGCGCAGCGCGCGCATAATTAATTCGTTCACGTAATACGCCGACAAAATCGATCGAGGAAGCGGAGTGGTCATGGTGGTGTCTGCCTCAATCGCCGTGAGCGTACCGAGACTGCCGCGTGACACCCAGGAAATGACGCTGCGCTGGAAGGGTCTGAGTTGCCCTTTCAATCGGGACTTAGGGCGACGGGCTCCACGCCCCACGAGCGACACGCGCCCATAATCGCGGGTGAAAAACTCCGCAATGACACTCGAATCTCGAAACGGCCGAGCGTGAAGCAAATAGGCGGCTGCCAACGACACCGACTGCCGCTCATTCATCGACTTGCCCCACCACAATGGTCAATCGCGCCTGAAACACACCGAGCCGGACGCCGCGCCGACTGCGTTGACCTGTCAGGGCGCTTCATAACCCAGAGACTGTAACAAGCGCGCATCGTCTGACCAATTCTTGCGTGTCTTCGCCCACAACTGCAGGTGAACACGACCGCCGGTGAGCTTCACCACTTCTTTTCGCGCCGACGTGCCAATCTTTTTAAGTCTCGCCCCATTCTTGCCAATGAGAATCGGCTTTTGACTCTCCCGATCCAGCCAGATTGTGGCGGCAATGGCGGTTTGCGTTTCGTCCGCCTCCCACCGCTCAATCTCGACGGCGAGTCCGTATGGCAACTCTTGCTGCAGCTCCATCATGAGCTTCTCGCGAATGATCTCGGCAACACGAAAACGATCATCTTTGTCCGTGCTGGCATTTTCCGGGTAAAGCCAAGGGCTCTCGGGCAGATGCTCAGCAAGGTAGTCGACCAGCGCAGCGGTATTGTCACCGGTCAGGGCTGACATAGGAAACAGTGCATCAAAGTCAAGGCGTTCCGACAGCGACTGCAGTGCGGGTAGAAGCGCGAGCCGTCCCGTCGCCTTATCGATCTTATTGACGACACCCACCACGGGGCGCCCCGACTCACGGATCGCACGCAGCACGTTGTCGTCCAGATCATTCCATCGCCCATACTCACTGAGAAATAAAATAATGTCCGCGTCATGAATCGACTGCTCGGCATTGCGATTCATAACCCGATCGATGGCTCGCCGTCCACGCAGCTGTAGACCCGGCGTATCGACAAAGAGTATTTGTGTTGCACCCTGAATTTTCACGCCCAAAATGCGATGGCGTGTGGTTTGAGGCTTTGGCGTAACGATGCTGATTTTGGTGCCCAGAATGCGGTTGAGCAAGGTGGATTTACCCACATTCGGTTTTCCGACAATCGCGACAAACCCACAGCGCTGAACCGCCTCGGTCATGTCACGTTTTCAGACAGCATCGCGAGCACCGCTTCCGCGGCAGCCTGTTCAGCCAAGCGTCGACTTCGACCATTACCCAATGCGGATAACTGCCGCTCGGTTAACGCGCACTCCACCTCGAAGCGCCGCTGATGTGCCGGCCCCGTTTCACTCACTATGCGATACGTGGGTAGTGCATCACCGTTTGCCTGAAGATGCTCTTGTAGGCGGCTTTTGGCGTCTTTTTTTACCGACGTGACCGCAATTTGCGTCAGTCGCGAACCATACAGCACATCGATCAGCTGCTCCGCTGACGCCATCCCTTGATCAAGATAGACCGCGCCAATTACGGCCTCGACCGCATCCGCGAGAATCGAAGCGCGACGATATCCGCCGCTTTTGAGCTCGCCGCTGCCCAGGCGTAAATACTGTCCGAATTCCCATTCCTGAGCGATGTCCGCCAGGGTCTCTTTACGAACCAGCGCCGCGCGAATGCGACTCATATCACCCTCAGCCGCTTCCTGCCGAACACTAAAGATCCGCGACGCAATGACGAAACCGAGAATCGCGTCACCCAGAAATTCCAGTCGCTCATTGTTGCGCGACCCAGCACTGCGGTGAGTTAGCGCCGCTTCGAGCTCATTGTGCTCGGACAGCTCAAGCCCCAGTGCGTTTGCCAGTTTGTTGACCGGCTGAATCAACGCCTGACTTCGGAACTGGTCACAAAATCAACGAGGAAGTTGACGTTAACCATATACGGCACTTCATGGGAATAGTCTGCTGTAACGATAAATGATTCGCTCTTTCGCTCAATTTTGACGTCTTTTGAGGTGATAACAGTAATCGCCTCAACATCGAAGCGCTTATCAATGTACAGACGAATTTTCTGCGGCGTCACGCCATTATTCTCGTTCTGCATTTGCAGCGGCACATCGCGAATAACATCGGCGACACGGAAATACTGTAAATAAACCGGCACTAACCGTATGGCAGCGAGCGCCAAAACCAAAATGATTACGATTACTCCAATCCAGCCGATCAGGGTCATACCTTGCTGTTTGTTCTTCATGCGAATCGTCTCCTCATTGTATTTTCGTGCCGCTGCGCGAAAAATCATGCCAATTCATCCACACACTGCTGACCTTGCCCACGAGGTGTGAGTAAGGCACCAGCCCTACTTCGGGATCGCGACTGTCCTGACTGTCGTCGCGATTGTCGCCCATAACAAAATAGTGCGCTTTAGGAATGGTTTTTTCAAACTCCTGCTGCCCGTTATCCGAATAGCGTTGATGAATAATCCGGTGGCGCGTGCCGTCAATCGTCTCGATCGCTTCGATAAACCCCGAATTCGCTTGCTCGGACGTCGCGGACTGTAAAAACTCAAGGCCGACCGGTTCGCCGTTGATTCGTAATACTTTGTTACGATAAAACACACGGTCTCCGGGTAAAGCCACGACGCGCTTAACAAAATGTCGCGATTCATCGCCCGGTTTTCGAAATGCCACCACATCCCCGCGCTGAGGCAAATCCGTCGGCATGATCGATGTATTGATTATGGGCAATCTCAGTCCGTAACAAAATTTCTGCACGACGATATAGTCTCCGCTCTGCAGCGTCGGCATCATTGATGCCGAGGGTACGCGATACGGCTCGACAACGAACGAGCGTACAAGCAGTAGAAACAAGAACACCACAAATACTGTGCGGCTCAAATCCACCCAAACGGGCATCGGTCTATAGCGAGGATATCGGTGCCCACTCCACCAGGCCAAACCGCACACGACGCAGGCAGTGATGAGAAACCAGGAAAAGCCCATGCCACTACCACCCGAAACTGGGTAAAGAAAGTCTCATTTGTCGGATTTGAGTACCGCGAGAAACGCCTCTTGAGGAATCTCAACGGAGCCCACCTGCTTCATGCGCTTCTTGCCGGCCTTTTGCTTTTCAAGCAACTTGCGTTTGCGAGTGATATCGCCGCC